>JANOJJ010000512.1:0-4283 GCA_031408155.1 Rubrivivax sp. | reverse complement strand
GGTGGGCAGCGCCGTACCCTCCGCCGCCATGACCAGCAGCACCCCTGCCCTTGCCGCCCTGCAGGGGGCCACCGCAGGGCACACCGATCCGATCGTGATCGAGCGTGGTGCGCTCAGCGCCGCCGCATCGTGGCAGGGCCTGCCGCCGGCCAGCCAGGCCGTCATCGTTACCAACGCGGTCGTCGGTGGCCTGTATGCACCGGCTCTGAGCCGAAGTCTGGCGGCGCACTACCGCAAGGTTTCCGTCCTGCTGCTGCCCGACGGCGAGGCGCACAAGAACTGGGAAACGCTCAACACCATCTTCGACCACCTGCTTGGCGCTGGCTGCGACCGCAAGACGGTGTTGTTCGCGCTTGGCGGCGGCGTTATCGGCGACATGACCGGATTTGCCGCTGCCTGCTACATGCGCGGGGTGCCGTTCGTGCAGGTTCCCACCACCTTGCTGGCGCAGGTGGATTCGTCGGTTGGCGGCAAGACCGCGATCAACCACCCGCTGGGCAAGAACATGATTGGGGCGTTCTACCAGCCCGAACGCGTGATCTGCGACCTCGACACGCTCGAATCCTTGCCGCCGCGTGAATTGGCCGCCGGCCTGGCCGAGGTCATCAAGTACGGGCCGATCGCGGACGCTGAGTTCCTGAGCTGGATCGAGGCTCACCTCGAGGCCTTGCTCGCGCGCGAGCCTGCAGCGCTGGCGCGCGCGGTCGGCCAGTCGTGTCGGATCAAGGCCTGGGTCGTCGGCCAGGACGAACGCGAAGGCGGCCTGCGCGCGATCCTGAACTTCGGCCACACCTTCGGCCATGCGATCGAGGCCGGGCTGGGGTACGGCCAGTGGCTGCACGGCGAAGCGGTGGCCTGCGGCATGTTGATGGCCAGCGACCTGTCAGTGCAACTGGGCCTGATGCCCGCGTCCTTCGTCACGCGCATGCGCCAGTTGCTCGAACGGGCCTCGCTGCCCACGCGCGCGCCGGCGATCGGTATCGACCGCTACATCGAGCTGATGCAGGTGGACAAGAAGTCCGAAGCCGGGGAGCTGCGCTTCGTCGTCATCGCAGGGTTGGGCCATGCCGCCGTGCAGACGGTACCTGACGCCCTGGTGCGCGACGTGATTGCCCGTTACTGCGAGGCCGCTTGACCGCCAGCGCACGGCCGCTGCTGATGTGAGCCCGAGGTCGTCGCCTGCGGTTTGCAGCGGCCTGGCGCCGTGGGCGTGCGACCCCGCCAGCAGCCGCGGGCGCCGATTTTCCGAGTCGGCACCGCGCGGGCGCACCGAACATCAACGCGACCGCGACCGCGTGTTGCACAGCACCGCCTTCCGGCGGCTGATGTACAAGACTCAGGTCTTCGTCAACCACGAGGGCGACCTGTTCCGCACCCGATTGACGCACTCGCTCGAAGTGGCGCAAGTGTCGCGCTCGGTGGCGCGCATGCTGCGCCTGAACGAGGATCTGGTCGAGGCCATCGCGCTGGCACATGACCTGGGCCACACGCCCTTCGGTCATGCCGGACAGGATGCGTTGCAGGCCTGCATGGTCGGGCAGGGCGGCTTCGAGCACAACTTGCAGAGTCTGCGCGTGGTCGACCGGCTCGAACAGCGCTATCCCGACTTCGATGGCTTGAACCTGAGCTTCGAGACGCGTGAAGGCATCCTCAAGCATTGTTCGCAACAGCGCGCACAGCGGCTCGAAGCGGTCGAACCCGCGGGCGTGGCAAGGCGCTTCATCGACGGCACCCGACCCAGCCTCGAGGCTCAGGTGGTCAACCTGACCGACGAAATGGCCTACAACGCACACGACATCGACGACGGCGTGCGCTCGGGTCTGCTCGATGCAGGCCAACTGTCTGCCTTGCCGGCCTACGGGCGCATCCAGCACGAAGTGCTGCTGGACTACCCCGACCTGGCCTCGCGCGGCCGGCGCCTGCCGTTCGAGGTGTTGCGCCGTCTGCTGTCGCGACAGGTCGATGCGCTGGTCGAATGCACCGCCCAGGCGGTGCGAGAAGCTGCCCCGCAATGTGTCGACGAGGTGCGGCAACTGCCGGCGCTGGCGACCCTGCCGGCCGAGCGGCAGGCGGAAATCCAAGAGCTCAAGCGCTTTCTGTTTGCGGCCCTGTACCGCCACCCGCAAGTGGTGCAGACCACCGCGCAGGCCCGCCAGGTCGTGGCTGATCTGTTCGAGGCCTACGTGTCGGCGCCGCAGGAAATGCCGGCGGACTTTGCTGCTCTGGCGGACCGTCGTCGCGCCGTTGCCGACTACATCGCCGGCATGACTGACCGCTTCGCCCTGCGCGAGTACCAGCGCCTGACTGGCCGCGTGCCCTTCCCGGCTGCCTTGCAACCGGCCTGCTGGCCGCTGGCCGTCTAGGGCGCCGGCACCCGCGCAAGCAACTCGACCATGGCCCGGTTGCCGCGCTTGACATTGCCCGGCATCGTGCACTACGTGCTCCACCGTGGGCACAACGGTGGTGCGATCGTGCGCGATGCGCAGGACACTGATCGACTGCTGCAGACCTTGCGCGAAGCGGCCCTGAGCAGTGGCGTGGTGCTGCACGCGTATGCCGTCACCGAGGCCGAACTGCGGCTGCTGTGCACGCCGGACAGCAAGCTCGGCGTCAGCCGCGCGATGCAGGCGCTGGGGCGCCGCTATGCGGCCTGGTTCAACCGCCGGCACGGGCGCACCGGTGCACTGTGGGACGGTCGATTCCGCAGCGCGCTGGTCGAGTCCGGGCCGCCCATCTTGCGCGCATTGAGGCAAATCGATGCGCTGGGTCCGACCGCCGGCCGAGCCGTCGACGATCCCCTGCCGGCCGGCCCCGAGCCGGCCCCGGTTGGCAAGGACGCGGCTTCGATCGGACGCAGCAGCGCCGAGCACCGCAGCGGAGGGCGGCGTGATACGGCACTGGTCGATCCGCCGGAGTACTGGCAGTTGGGCAACACGCCGTTCGACCGTGAGTCGAAATACCGCACCTTGTTGGCCGAGCCCCTGACCCAGTCCGAGCTGGTTGCGCTGCAGCGCGCCGTGCAAAGCGCATGGGCAATCGGCTCACCCGGATTTCTGCACCGCCTTGCTGCCGTGACCGCGCGTCCGCTCGCGCCCCGCGCTCGCGGGCGGCCGCGTCAAGTGGGCTGACAACGCCGGCAGGCACGCGGCATGCAATGTCCATCGCCGAAGCCACGTCGTGATTCATCCACTTTTACCTGTCCCCATTAATTCAGTATTCGATCAAAGTCTCAATAATATTGATATCTGACCCCATTAATTGAGCGTTGTTCTCGCTGCCGCGCTGCGGTAGGCTCGCGCCTTGACCGCTGTAGACGCCCGGAGTTGCCATGAGCCAGACCCCCTTTCCCGCCACTACCGACGACGAGATCCGGTCTTTGCATAGCCACGGCCTGTACGACCCGAGGGCCGAACATGACGCCTGCGGGGTCGGCTTCGTGGCCCACATCACGGGCGAGAAATCGCACTCGATCATTGAGCAGGGGCTGAAGATCCTGGAAAATCTGGACCATCGCGGCGCCGTCGGCGCCGACGAGTTGATGGGCGACGGTGCAGGCATCCTGATCCAGATGCCGGATGACTTCTACCGCGCCGAGATGGAGGCCCAAGGCGTGACGCTGCCGCCGCCTGGCGAATACGGGGTGGGGATCATCTTCCTGCCCAAGGAACACGCCTCGCGCCTGGCTTGCGAACATGAACTGGCACGAGCCGTGAGGGCCGAAGGCCAGGTCGTGCTGGGCTGGCGCGACGTGCCGATCGACCGTGACATGCCGATGTCTCCCGCCGTGCGCACCAAGGAGCCGGTGATCCGGCAGATTTTCATCGGCCGCGGCGCCGACGTGATCGTGCCCGACGCGCTCGAACGTAAGCTCTTCGTGATCCGAAAGACAGCGTCGGCGGCGATCCAGAAGCTCAAGCTCACGCACAGCCGCGAGTACTACGTGCCCAGCATGAGCTGCCGCACCATCATCTACAAGGGCCTGCTATTGGCCAACCAGGTGGGCCAGTACTACAAGGACCTGACCGACCGGCGTGTGGTGTCGTCGCTTGCACTCGTGCACCAGCGCTTCTCGACCAACACCTTTCCCGAATGGCCGCTGGCACACCCCTACCGCATGGTGGCGCACAACGGCGAGATCAACACCGTCAAGGGCAACTTCAACTGGATGCGCGCCCGCGAAGGCGTGATGAAGTCGCCCGTGCTCGGCGACGACCTGAAGAAGCTCTACCCGTTCAGCTTCGAAGGCCAGAGCGACACCGCCACCTTCGACAACGCGCTCGAGC
>JANOJJ010000485.1:0-19340 GCA_031408155.1 Rubrivivax sp. | reverse complement strand
CGCTGCGCTGCGCGCGTTGCGCCACGCCGGCAATCGGCGCCGTGATGTCGGTGTAGCCCAGGCTGAGCTGGGCCTCGCGCAGTTGCGCGCGCGCCGCCAGCACTGCGGCGTCGGCGGTCTTGAGTGTGCTGCCGGCGTCGTCGGCCTCACGCTGGCTGATCGCCCGCTCGGCCACCAGCGAGGCCAGACGGGTGTTCTCGCGCCGCGCCTGCTCGGCACGCGACTCGGCCTGCGCCAGCGCGGCGCGGGCGGCGTCGACGGCGATCTCGAATGGCGCGCGTTCGATGCGGAACAGCGGTTGGCCGGCGGCCACCGGCTCGCCTTCGGTGTATAGCTGCTGCTGCAAGCTGCCGGCCACCCGCGCGCGCACCTCCACCTCGCGCAGGCCTTCGAGCGTGCCGACGATCTCGATGATCACCGGCACCTTGCTCGCCTGCACCGCCAGCAGCGACACCGCCATCGGCGGCATGCCCCCGCCCGGCGGTCCGGCAGGCGGCGCCGTCTGGCGACTGCAGCCGGCGACGAGCAGCGTGGCGAGCAGGGCAAGGCAGGCATGGGCGGACCGACGCGGTCCGCGAGGTTGGGTCTGTGGCACAGGAAACTCCAGCTCGTTTGCCGCAGCGACGATCGGCCAGCGCGCCGTTGTCGAGGGGCTTGTTCTGGATCAAGCATAACGCGACCGCCGGTCGCGCCGATGGCCGCACAGGGGGCGCTCCCGGCGTGCGGTCGGCGCCTGACCCGATGACCCGAGCGCGCGCTAGCTCGTGTCGGGCCGACCATGGCAGCCTCAGCCCTGCGCGCCGGGCAGCCGCGGCCCCTCCAGCCCGAACAGCGCACCGTAGCGCAGCCCGATGTAGGCATGCTCGCGCATCAGCATCTCGACCCGCGCCGATTCGCGGCCCTGCAGGGCCTCGACGATCAGGCCGTGCTGCAGTTGTGCGAACTGCAGCTTGCGGTACTCCTTGTCGAGTGCGCGCTTGTCGATCGTGATCGAGTCGGCCGACGCGAACGGCAGGTGGTTGTTGCGCGCGATGGCGTCGGCGATGACGCGGCTGCCGGTGGCGCCCACGATGGCGGCGTGAAAAACCTGGTTCAGCGCGGACCAGCGCGCGATGTGAAGCTCGCTCAGGCGGCCGTCGGCCAGCACGCGTTCGCCTTCGGCCAGGCAGTCGTTCAAGGTCGACAGCAGCGCGGCATCGGGCCCGCGTTCGGCCAGCCGCCGCGCGGCCAGGCCCTCGAGCGCGCCACGCACCTCGATCGCGCACAGCACGTCGGCCTCGGTGAATGCGCGCACCACCAGGCCACGCTTGCCGGTCTTTTCGAGCAGGCCTTCCTGTTCGAGCGTGCGAAAGGCCAGCCGCACCGGCGTGCGCGAGACGCCCAATGTCTGCGCCACCGGAATCTCGGCCAGACGGGCGCCGCTGGGGTAGCGGCCTTCGATGATGAGCTGTCGCAACGCGGTCACCACGCTGGCAGATTCGGGTGAGCTGGGCGTTATTGGATCCATTGGCCTGTCGTCCAATTGCGGAATCGGCCAAGAGTAGTCAAAATTGGATCCAACTTCAATCAGAACCCAGGCCACGCGCCTGCAACGGGAGGCTCGGAATGTTCCCTCGCCAAGCCTGGTACGTGGCCTGCATGCCGGCCGACATCGACGACAAGCCGCTCGGCCGCATGGTGTGCAACGAGCGCATCGTGTTCTACCGCGGCCCCGACGGTCGCGCCGTGGCGCTGGAAGACTGGTGCCCGCACCGTGGAACGCCGCTGTCGCTGGGCCGCGTGGTCGAGGGCCGGCTGGTGTGCGGCTACCACGGCCTGGAAATGGGCGTCGACGGCCGCACGATCGCAATGCCGGGTCAGCGTGTGAGCAACTTTCCGCCGCTGCGCAGTTTTCCGCTGCAGGAGCGTCATGGCTTTGTCTGGCTGTGGCCGGGTGACCCAGCACGGGCCGATCCGGCGCTGATTGCCGACCTGCCCTGGGCCGCCGACCCGGCCTGGGCCTATGGCGGCGGGATGTACCACATCGCCTGCGACGTCAGGCTGATGGTCGACAACCTGATGGACCTGACGCACGAGACCTACGTCCACGCCAGCAGCATCGGCCAGAAGGAGATCGACCAGACCCCCAGCGCCACCCGCGTGCAGGGCGACCAAGTCATCACCGAGCGCTTCATGAACGGCATCCAGGCGCCGCCGTTCTGGCAACTGGCGCTGCGCAGCCATCAGTTGCCGACCGACCAGCCGGTCGACCGCTGGCAGATCTGCCGCTTTACGCCGCCCAGCCACGTGATGATCGAAGTCGGCGTGGCGCTGGCCGGGCAGGGCGGTCACGACGCGCCGGCCCAGAGCAAGGTGTCGAGCATCGTGGTCGACTTCCTGACGCCCGAAACCGACACCTCGATGTGGTACTTCTGGGGCATGGCGCGCAACTTCAGGCCCGAGGACAAGGCGCTGACAGCGCAGATCCGCGAAGGCCAGGCCCGAATCTTCGGCGAGGACCTCGAGATCCTCGAGCGCCAGCAGGCCAACCTGCTGCAATGGCCGGGGCGTCATCTGCTCAAGCTCAACATCGACGCCGGCGGCGTGCACGCGCGCCGGATCATCGAGCGGCTGCTGGCGGCCGAACGGGCGGCTGCGGCGGCGGCGCTATAACCGCCGCGTTGCCTCGCGCTTCGAACCGGAGACCGCCATGACCGCCCGCACCACGCCGCCGTTTCGCGCCGACCATGTCGGCAGCTTCCTGCGCCCGAAAGTCCTGCTCGACGCCCGTGCGCAGTTCTTCGTCAAGGGTGAGATCAGCGCCGCGCAGTTGCGCGTGGTTGAAGACCAGGCGATCAGCGAGATCGTCGCGTTCCAGCAGGACGTGGGCCTGCACAGCATCACCGACGGCGAGTTCCGCCGGACCTACTTCCACCTCGACTTCCTGGAGCAGCTCGGCGGCGTCAAGACCGACATCCCGGTCACCGTCAAGCGGCCCGATGGCAGCGAGGAACTGGCGCCGCCGACGATCCGCGTGATCGACAAGGTGCGCCACGCAAAGAACATCCAGCTCGCCGATTTCCAGTATCTGCAGTCGCAGGTCGCGGCAGGACTCACACCCAAGGTCACCATCCCCAGCCCGACCATGCTGCACTTCCGTGGCGGGCGCGCCGGCATCAGCAAGGACGCCTACCCCGAGCTCGACCCGGTGTTCTACGACGACGTGGCCAAGGCCTACGGCGACGAGTTGCAGTCGCTGTTCGACGCCGGTTGCCGCTATGTGCAGATGGACGACACCAACATGGCCTACCTGTGCGACGAGCGCATGCGCGAGGCCGCGCGCCAGCGTGGCGACGACCCCAACGAGCTGCCGCACCGCTACGCATGGTTCATCAACAAGGTGGTGGCGCTCAAGCCGGCGGGCATGACGCTGGCCATGCACCTGTGCCGCGGCAACTTCAAGAGCACCCATGCCGCGGCCGGCAACTACGAACCGGTGGCCGAGGCGCTGCTGGCCGAGATGAAGCTCGACGCGTTCTTCCTCGAATACGACGATGAGCGCAGCGGCGACTTCCGCCCGCTGCGCTTTCTGCCCAAGGGCAAGATCGTGGTGCTGGGCCTGGTGACCACCAAGTTCGGCCAGATGGAGAGCAAGGACACGCTCAAGCGCCGCATCGACGAAGCCACGCAGTACGCCGCGCTGGACCAGTTGTGCCTGAGCCCGCAATGCGGCTTTTCGAGCACCGTGCACGGCAACAACATCGCCGTCGAGGCGCAGCGGGCCAAGTTGCGGCTGGTCGTCGAGACCGCGCAGGAGGTGTGGAACTGAAGCTCGACCCGCTGCCGGACCGGCCCATCAGCCGGCACCGACGCTCGCCCGCCCGACGCTCGACGCGTGACGACAATGGGCCTGCGAGCCCACCGAAACCCTCTGGAGACAAGACCATGACGACCCGCAGACTGCATCTTCTGACCCTGGCTCTGGCTGCATCAGCGGCCTGCTCCGCGCAGGCGCAATCCGACAGCGTGAAGATCGGCGTGATCCTGCCTATGACCGGGCAGCAGGCTTCCACCGGCCGCCAGATCGACGCCGCCATCAAGCTGTGGGTGGCGCAGAACGGCAACAAGGCGGGCGGCAAGAAGGTCGAAATCCTGGTCAGGGACGACGGCAGCATCCCCGACCAGACGCGCCGCCTGGCGCAGGAACTGGTGGTCAACGACAAGGTCATCGCGCTGGCCGGTTTCGGCATCACGCCGTCGGCGATGGCCACCGCGCCGATCGCCACCCAGAGCAAGACACCGATGGTCGTGATGGCCGCGGCCACCTCGGCCATCACCGAAGCCTCGCCCTTCGTCGTGCGCACCAGCTTCACGCTGCCGCAGGCGGCGGTGAGCATCGCCGAGTGGGCCAACAAGAACGGCATCAAGAAGACGGTCACGCTGGTGGCCGACTACGGCCCGGGCTTCGACGCCGAGAAGTACTTTGCCGACCGCGTCACGCTCAACGGCGGCCAGGTGCTCGAAAAGCTGCGCACGCCGCTGCGCGCGCCCGACTTCGCGCCCGTGCTGCAGAAGGTGCGCGACGCCAAGCCCGACGCCTTGTTCGTCTTCCTGCCCTCGGGCCAGGGCGCGGCCTTCATGAAGCAGTTTGCCGAGCGCGGCCTGGACAAGGCCGGCATCCGGCTGATCGCCACCGGCGACGTGACCGACGACGACCAACTGGCCGACATGGGCGACGTGGCGCTGGGCGTGGTCAACTCGCACCACTACTCGGCCGCGCACCCCAGCGCCACCAACAAGAAGTTCGTCGCCGACTTCCAGGCCGCGAACAAGTTCCGCCCCAACTTCATGGCTGTCGGCGGCTACGACGGCATGCGCGTGATCTACAAGGCGCTGGACGCGAGCAAGGGCGCCGGCGGCGAGGCACTGCTGGCAGGCATGAAGGGCCAGGTCTTCGAGAGCCCGCGCGGCCAGGTGCTGATCGACGCGCAGACGCGAGACATCGTGCACGACATGTACATCCGCAAGGTCGAGCGCAAGGACGGTCAGCTCTGGAACGTCGAGTTCGACGCCGTCAAGGCGATGAAGGACCCCGGCAAGAAGTGACCCCCCCGATGCGGCCTGCGGCGCCGGCTTGGTGCGCCTCGGCCTGATGCCGGCAGCGCTGGCACTTCGAGCTGGAATCGATCGCGTGAACGCCTGGTCCTGAAACGATGCTGACCCTGCTCTTCGACGGCATCGCCTACGGCATGCTGCTGTTCGTGCTGTCGCTCGGGCTGGCCGTGACGATGGGGCTGATGAACTTCATCAACCTCGCGCACGGCGCATTCGCGATGGCCGGTGGCTATGTGCTGGTGCTGCTGATGCAGCGTGCAGGCTGGCCTTTCCTGGCCTGCCTGCCGGCGGCGTTCGTCGTCACGGCGGTGATCGGGGCGGCGCTCGAACGCACGCTGTACCGGCGGATGTACACCCGGCCCCACCTCGACCAGGTGCTGTTCTCGATCGGCCTGACCTTCATGGTGGTGGCCGCGGTCGACTACTTCATGGGTTCGCAGCAGGTCAACGTACAGACGCCCGAGTGGCTGCGCGGGCGCGTCGAGATCGGCAGTGGTGCCTGGTCGCTGGGCATGGGCCACTACCGGCTGTTCATCGTGGCGGTCTGCGTCGCGCTGGCGCTGGCGCTGCAGGCCGTGCTGACGCGCACCCGCTTCGGCAGCCGGCTGCGCGCCGCAGTGGACGACCCGCGGGTGGCCGCCGGCCTGGGCATCCCCGTCGACCGCGTGTTCCTGCTCACCTTCGCCTTCGGTTCGGGCCTGGCCGGCTTGGGCGGTGCGCTGGGTGTCGACATCCTCGGCCTGGACCCGAGCTTCCCGTTCAAGTTCATGGTCTATTTCCTGATCGTCTGCGCGGTCGGCGGCACGAGTTCGATCACCGGCCCGCTGCTGGCGGCCATGGTGCTGGGCATTGCCGACGTGATGGGCAAATACTACGTGCCCAAGCTCGGCGGTTTCATCGTCTACGTGCTGATGATCGCCATCCTGCTGTGGCGGCCACAGGGGCTGTTCACCCGGGAAGCGCGGCGATGAACGCCCGCGATCAGCTGCTGGCGCCGTCCCGGTGGCGGGCCTGGGAAGTGCTGCTGTGGCTCGTGATCTGGGCTGCGCCGTTCGCGCTCGGGCAGCATGCCGCGCTGATCAACGAGATCGCGATCCTGGCCCTGTTCGCGTTGTCGCTCGACATGATCCTGGGTTATGCCGGCATCGTCTCGCTCGGACACGCGGCCTTCTTCGGTCTGGGCGCGTATGGCGCGGCGCTGTTCGCCAAGCATGTGATGCCCGACCCGTTGGCGGGCCTGGCCGTGGCCACGCTGCTGGCCGCCGTGCTGGGGGCCTTGACGAGCCCGATGATCGTGCGCGGCACCGACCTGACACGCCTGATGGTGACCATGGGCGTGGCCCTGGTGCTGCTCGAACTGGCCAACAAGTTCGACACCCTCACCGGCGGCGCCGACGGCCTGCAAGGCGTCGTGATGGGGCCGCTGCTCGGCCGTTTCGAGTTCGACCTCGGCGCGCGGGTGGCGTCGTTCTATTCGCTGTCGGTGCTGTTCGTCGCCTTCTTGCTGCTGCGCCGCGTGGTCCATTCGCCGCTGGGCCTGTCGCTGCAGGCGCTGCGCGACAACCGATTGCGCGTCTCGGCCATCGGCATGAGCGTCAGCGGCCGGCTGGCTGCCGTCTACACGCTCGGTGCCGCGCTGGCCGGCGCGGCCGGCGCGCTGCTGGCACAGACCACCGGCTTCGCGTCGCTCGACGTGCTCGAGTTCCACCGCAGCGCCGATGTGTTGCTGGCGCTGATCATCGGCGGCGCCGGCTGGCTGTGGGGCGGGCTGGTCGGAGCGATCGCCTTCAAGGTGCTGCACGACCTGATCTCGGCCGTGACGGCACAGTACTGGACCTTCTGGATCGGCCTCTTCCTGGTGCTGCTGATGCTGGTCGGCCGCGAGCGGCTGTTCAAGCCGTGGCGCTGGTTTCGCAAAGGCCAACCATGACGCAAGTCGTGCTGCAGACCGAACGCCTGGTCAAGCGCTTCGGCGGCGTCCATGCCACCAACGACGTGTCGCTCGCCGTCGAGCGCGGCGCGCGCCACGCACTGATCGGCCCCAACGGCGCCGGCAAGACCACGCTGATCAACCTGCTCACCGGTGTCATCGCGCCGACCTCGGGGCGTGTGCTGCTGCGCGGGCAGGACATCACCACGATGGCGCCGTACCGGCGCGTCGCGCTCGGCCTCGTGCGCACGTTCCAGATCAACCAGCTGTTCGCCTCGTTGACACCGTTGCAGAGCCTGGCGCTGGCAGTCGCCAGCCGCGAGGATGCCGCCCACCGCTGGTGGCGCCCGATCGGGCACGACGCCGTCATCGCGCGCGAGTGCGAGGCGCTGTTGGCGCAGTTCCACCTCGACGACCACGCGCAGCGCTGCACGCGTGAACTGCCCTACGGCAAGCGCCGCCTGCTCGAGATTGCGCTGGCGGTGGCGATGAAGCCGAGCGTGCTGCTGCTCGACGAGCCGGCCGCGGGTGTGCCCGCCGCCGAGCGCAGGGACATCCTCGACACCGTGGCCGCGCTGCCGGCCGATGTGTCGGTGCTGCTGATCGAACACGACATGGACCTGGTGTTCAGCTTCGCGCGCCGGATGACGGTACTGGTCAATGGCGCCGTGCTGACCGAAGGCACGCCGGCGCAGATCGCAGCCGACCGCCAGGTGCGCGCCGTCTACCTGGGTGACACCGAGGTCGTGCATGGCTGAGCCGCTGTTGCAGGTCGACGGCCTGAGCTGCGGCTACGGTGAGGCCGTGGTGCTGACCGACGTCAGCTTCAGCCTCCACGCCGGCCACTCGCTCGCGCTGCTGGGCCGCAATGGCACCGGCAAGACGACGCTGCTCGACACGCTGGTGGGCGTGACGCGCCGCCACGCCGGCACGATCCGCCTGGCCGGTCAGGATCTGCACACCCTGCCGGTGCACCGTCGCGCCGCGGCAGGCATCGGCTGGGTGCCGCAGGAGCGCAACTTCTTCAAGTCGCTGACGGTCGAAGAGAACCTGACGGCGGTGGCCCGACCGGGCGCGTGGGATCTCAAACGCGTGTTCGATCTGTTTCCACGGCTGGCTGAGCGGCGGCGCAACCTCGGCATCGCGTTGTCGGGCGGCGAGCAGCAGATGCTGGCCTTCGCACGCGCGCTGGTGCTCAACCCGAAGCTGCTGCTGCTGGACGAACCGCTGGAAGGCCTGGCACCCATCATCGTGACCGAACTGCTGCACGCCATCCGCTGCGTGGCGCGCGACGAAGGGCTGCCGTCGATCGTGGTCGAGCAGCACCCGCAACTGGTGCTGCGCGTGACCGACGACGCCATCGTGCTCGACCGCGGCAGCATCGCCTACCGGGCCAGCAGCCAGTCGCTGCGCGACGACCCGTCGCCGCTGGATGCCTGGCTGGGCGTGGCTGCCCACTGACGCCCGCGATTCAGGACGCTGGCGCGATCACGTGCGAGACGAGCGCCGCCACCAGCGCACGATCCGAGTCCAGGATGTGGTTCGACACCCATGCCTTGAGGAACTCGAACTGCGCGCAGTCGAGTCTCGAGATGTCCCGATCCAGGCGTGACTGCAACGCCACGACATCCTTCATCAGTGCGCTGTGCTCGGCCCGGTGCTCGTCCAGCATGTCGTAGCGTCTGATGACCATCAGTTGCTCTTCCAGCGCGAAGTGCGACTTCGTGTACGCGATCAGGTCAGACAGGATCGACGAGCACACCCTCGATCCCCGGTCGGTGATCGTGGCCTCGTACAGGCGGTTGAGCAGATCGACCATCTTCTTGTGGTCGGAGTCGATCTGCGTGTGCCCCAGCTTGAGGCTGTCATTCCACTCGAGTAGCGGCATTGCTGGGTGCTCCTTGGCGTTGCGTTCCTCGGCAGGCCAGCGGCTCGCTCGTTGCGCCGGTTTGCGCGCCAATTGTCGGCGCTGTCGGCGCCGTCGGCTCTGTCGCAGCGCGGGTCGAGGTCGGGAAAGCTCGACCTGCGCAGCGCAACGCAACGGCTCACCGCTGCAGTTGACCCGCGCCTGGCACCGCGCGCGACAGCCAGGCCTCGACGTCGGTGGCCAGGGTCAGCGTGCGGACCTCGGCATAGGCCTGTTCGGCCTCGGCAAAGCGCCGCCGCAACAGGTTGAGCCACTGCTTGAGCCGCCCGGGCCGGTGGCGTGGCTCCACATGCAGCGCGATGCGGGCCCAGAACACCTGCAGCAGCGGGCGCAGCGCCTGCCAGCCGGGTGCCGCCTGTCCGCGCAGGGCCAGCGCCAGCCCGGGGTCGGCGACGATGCCGCGGCCGAGCATCAGCGCGTCGCAGCCGCTGATGGCCAGGCAACGCCGCGCGTCGTCCGCGGTCCACACCTCGCCGTTGGCCACCACCGGAATGGGCACCGCCTGGCGCACCTCGGCCAGGTGCTCCCAATAGGCCGGCGGCCGGTAGCCTTGCAGCTTGGTGCGGGCGTGCACCACCAGCTCATCGGCACCGCCGTCGACGATGGCCTGCGCGTTGGCCAGCAGGCGCGACACGTCATGCGTGCCCAGCCGCATCTTGGCCGACACCGGCAAGTGGGCCGGCACCGCGCGGCGCACGGCGCGCACGATCCGAAAAACCAGCTCCGGCTCGTCGAGCAGAGCCGCGCCGCCGCGATGGCGGTTGACGGTCTTGGCCGGACAGCCGAAGTTCAGGTCCACGCCCTCGGCGCCGAGCGTGGCCAGCAGCGCGGCGTTGTCGGCCAGGCAGGCGGGGTCGGATCCCAGCAGCTGCGGTCGCACCGGCACGGCGGCCGCGGTGCGGCTGCCGGTCAGCAACTCGGGCACGATGCGCGTGAACACCCGTTCGGGCAGCAGCTGGTCGGTGATGCGGATGAACTCCGACACGCAGCGGTCGATGCCGCCAACGCGCGTGATCACGTCACGCAGGCTGTGGTCGAGCAGGCCCTCCATCGGGGCCAGCAGGATGCGCAGAGGTTTCATCCCAGGGTCAAGTGATGCGGTAGACGTCGAGCTGCACCGCGCGCGCGTCGCGCTGGCCGACCGCCAGCGCCAGCACCTTGTTCAGATGCAACCAGTGCGGCGCGCCGGTGGTAAAGCGCATCAGGGTGCGGAAGAAGTACTCGTCGCGGCCGACCGCGTCACCGGAGGCCAGCCGCGCCATCACCGCGGCCGGGCCATGGCGCAGGCCGTTGCTCTGCACTTCGATCAGTGCGCCGTCGTCGCTGCGGATCACGTAGTGCGCGGCGATCTCGAGCACGCCGTCGCTGCGCTTGACCTGCCAGTCGATGCCGCCTTCGACCAGCGTGCCGTTCAGCTCGGGCCCCTGCACCGTGCCGCCGCCCAGCGCCACGTAGCGGCGTTCACCGCCCGGGGCCAGGCCCAGCGTCACGAGCGCGCCGACGTCGCAACGCACACAGGTCATCGGGATCAGGGCAGGCGGGGCGGGCAGGGTCATCGCTGGGTCCGGCAGGGGCACGGGTGACGGGGGCGCGGGCCGGCATCATGCCGCAAGCCACACCAGCGCCGCAGCGGCGCGCGGCCTGCGGTGTCATCATCGCGCGATGCTCGAGACCCTGAAGGACCTGTTCGACCGCTTGCTGCCGCCGGCGCCCGATGTGACGGCGCCGGTGGCCGAGCACACCCTTCATCTGGCAACGGCGGTGATGCTGGTCGAGGTGATGCGCGCCGACACCAGCTTCCATGCCGACGAGCGGCTGGCCGTGCTGTCTGCGCTGCGCGACAAGTTCGCGCTGACCGAAGACGAGGCCCAGCGGCTGTCGGAACTGGCGGTCGCAACCGCAAAGCAGGCCACCGACCTGTTCACCTTCACCTCGTGCATCAACGACCGCTTCGACATGCCGCAAAAGCTGCGCATGGTGGAACACATGTGGCGCGTGGCCTATGCCGACGGCTACCTGAGCGACCCTGAACGCCATCTGCTGTGGCGCGTGGCCGACCTGCTGCACGTGCCGCAGGGCGCGTACCAGCATGCACGGCTGCGGGCCCAGCAGGCCGCCGGCGCCTGACCTTGACCGTCCGCGGCCAGCCGGCGCCTGGGTCAGCGCCCGACCCACTGTCTCGATGACGGCAACGATGCGCCTGTTTTCCTACCGCAACCGTCCGGTCCACCTGGGGCCTTATCCGCTGGAGCGGCTGGCGCGCAGCGCGACCGAACCCGCGCTGGGTGCGATGCCACCGATGCAGGCGCTGCACTTCGACGCGGCGGACCCCGAATCGCTGGTGCATGCGATGGCGCGCAGCATGGCGATGTTCGACCTCGTGCGCGATGGCACGGTCAATCCGCAGTGCGCCGAGGTGCCCGCTGATTGCGCCGAGCGCTCGCGCCACCTGAAGGCGGCCGGCTACTACTTCGACGCGTCGATGATGGGTGTATGCCGCCTGCCGGCCGCGACGCTGCTGGCCGAGCCGTTGCGCAACCCGATGGTGCCGGCACTTGGCGCCGAGCTCGAGCGCAGCCAGCCGGCGAGCTTTGCCGCCGGCATGGACATGATCCTGGCCGACGTGATCGAGGCGGCGCGCGCGGTGCATGCCGCGGTGGCGCAGCACACGCATGCGCTCGTGATCCTGGTCGAGTTTGCGCGCGATCCACGCCCGGGCGAGCCGGGCTGCGACTGGCTGGGCGGCACGCAGAAGCACCGGGCCGCGCTGCTGGCGGCGCAGACCGCCGTGCTGCTGAGCTCCTACCTGCGTTTGCTGGGCTTCGAGGCGCGTGCGCACAGCGCCAGCTGCGCCGACGTGGACCTGCCCCGGCTGGCCGTGGCCGCCGGCCTGGCGCTGGTGGACGGGTCCAACCCCTATGTCGGCATGCGCTACGGGCTGGCGGCTGTCAGCACCACCTTCGAGCTGGCGAGCGACGCCGCGCTGGCGCCGATCCAGCACCGCTGGCGCAGCCACGGACCGGCCTGGTGGCTGGGCAGGGGGAGCTTGAAAAACGCCTTCAACGGCGACCCCTACGCCGGCCGCGACTTCAAGGACGGCGCCAACGCGTTCGAGACGCTCGTGCGCAAGGATGCGCCCACCACCTTCATCGACCACCAACGCGTGCCGCGATTTCCCAAGCGGGCCGACTTCTTCGCGCGCGCGCTGTTCGGCGACCTCGGGCCCGCCGTGCAGGAAGGGGCGAAGAACGCGCACTACGTGATGAAGAGCCCCATCGGCGCCTGCGCGCGCCGCGCGCTGGGCGCCTTGCTGCTGCTGCAGTTCGGCGACGCGCGCGGACCTGTCTCGCCGAGCACGGCAGACCCCGGGCGCAACGCCGACAACCTGAAGGCCGCGTCGTATTACCTGGGTGTCGACGCGGTCGGCCTGTGCGCCGTGCCCGAATGGGCCTACTACTCGCACGACGCCGGCGGCAACCCGATGCCGGCCTACCACGCCAACGCCGTCAACCTGCTGCTCGACCAGGGCCACGAGACGATGGAAGGCGCCAGCGGCGACGACTGGATCAGCGTGGCGCAAAGCATGCGCGCCTACCTGCGCTTTTCGCTGTTGGGCGGGGTCATCGCCGAACAGATCCGGCGCCTGGGCTACAGCGCACGCGTGCATTCGGTGCTTGACGGCGACGTGCTGCAGCCGCCGCTGCTGCTGCTGTCGGGCCTGGGGGAGGTCAGCCGCATCGGCGAGGTCATCCTCAATCCCTTCCTCGGCCCGCGGCTCAAGAGCGGCAGCGTCACGACCAACCTGCCGCTGCAGGCCGACAAGCCGATCGACTTCGGACTGCAGCGCTTTTGCGAGCGTTGCAGCAAGTGCGCGCGCGAATGCCCGTCGGGCGCCATCACGGCAGGCCCGAAGCTGATGGTCAACGGCTACGAGATCTGGAAGAGCGACGCCGAGAAGTGCGCCCGCTACCGCATCACCAACGCCGGCGGCGGCATGTGCGGACGCTGCATGAAGACCTGCCCGTGGAACCTGGAAGGGCTGCTGGTCGACAGCCTGTGGCGCCAGCTGGCGATGAAGCTGCCGGCAGCGGCACCTGCGCTGGCTGCGCTGGACGACCGGCTCGGCCGCGGCAGCATCAACCCCGTCAAGACCTGGTGGTGGGACGTCGAACTGGACCGGCGCAGCGGGCGCTATGTGCGCGCAGCGCAGACCAACCGGCGCAGTCTGCGAACGGATCTGAAGCTGCGCTACGAAGAGCAGACGCTGGCGGTGTATCCGGCCGACAGGATGCCGCCGCCGTTGCCGGTGGCGTTTCCGGTCAACCGCGAAGAAGGCATCGAACGCTACCGCGCGCTGTTGACGCCGGCGCAGTACCGGCAGCGCCTGGCGGCCGGGCAGACCGACGGCCTGGCACCGGCGACGCGCCCGCCTGAAGGCGAGCCGCCGGTGTTCCCGCTGCTGCTCGAGCGCCGTGTCGAGATGGCCGAGGGCGTGGCCCGCTACGAGTTGGTGGCGCCGGACGGACAGGCGCTGCCGCCGTTCGAGGCCGGCGCGCACATCGACGTGGTGATCGCACCCGAGTACGTGCGTGCCTACAGCCTGGCCGGCGACCCGGCCGATCGCAGCCGCTACGTGCTGGGGGTGCTGCGCGAACTGCCGGGGCAGGGCGGCCGTGGCGGATCGGCGCTGATGCACCGTGCGTTTCGGCAAGGGCGGCGGGTCTTCGTGTCCCGGCCGCGCAACCACTTTGCGCTGCATGAGGACGCCAGTCACACGCTGCTGTTCGCCGCCGGCATCGGCGTGACGCCACTGATCGCCATGGCGCACCGGCTGCACGCCATCGGCAAGCCGTTCGAGCTGCACTACAGCGCGGCCAGCCGTCGAAGCGCGGGCTTCGTGGCCGAGCTGGCGGCGCCAGCGTGGGCGGCGCGGGTGCACTGGCACTTCAAGGACGAAGGCAAGCGCGCCGACCTGCCGGCGCTGCTGCCGCGCCATGTCCCCGGCATGCAGGTCTACGCCTGCGGTGCGCCGCACTACATGGACGCTGTGTTCGAGGCCGCCGCCGCCAAAGGCTGGCCCGACGAGGCGATGCACCGCGAATACTTCAGCGCGCCCGCGGCCGAGGCCTGGGTCAATCTGCCGTTCGTGCTGACGCTGGAGCGCTCGGGCCGCCGCTTGGACGTGCCCGCCGACCGCAGCGCCACCGAGGTGCTGGCCGCAGCCGGCGTCACGATCGACGTGAAGTGCAGTGACGGCCTGTGCGGCGTGTGCGCCACGCGCTACGACGCGGCGGCGTCGGGCGAGGTGGAGCATCGCGACTTCGTGCTCGGCCGCAAGGAGCGCGAGCAGCGCGTGATCCTGTGCTGCTCGCGCACGCGGCATGCGGGTGAGGTGATCGTGCTCGATCTGTGACGGCACTGCGGCCGGTGACAATCGGCGACCGTGATTGCCGAGCCTCGTCCATGACCGTTGTGCTGAAGAAGCCTGCCGCCGACTCGATCCCGCTACACGCCATCGACAGCGCCGGCTTCGATGCCGCTGCGGCCGCCTTGCCAGCCCTGCAGCGCCAATGGCTGGCCACGCTGGGCTTCAAGGGCGCGCCCGATACGCACGCACTGCTGCCCGCCGACGATGGCCGGCTGGCAGCGGTCTGGGCAGGCGTGCGGTGCACCGACCATCACTGGGCACTGGCTCTGCTGCCGCGCGCGCTGCCGGCCGGCCGCTACCACCTGGCCAAGCCTGGCCTGGTGCTCGACGCGGCCGCGCTGGCGATGTCATGGCAACTCGGCAGCTACCAGTTCGACCGCTACAAGCCGCGCTCGCGGCCGGCGGCGCAGCTGATGTTGCCGCCGGGCGCGGCCGCGCAGCGCGGGTTGATGCTGGCCGAGGCCATCGGCATGGTGCGCGACCTGGTCAACACCCCGGCCGAGGACCTGGGCCCCGAGCAACTGGCTGCCGCGGCGCACAAGGTGGCCAAGGCCCATGGCGGGCGTTTCAGCCAGATCGTCGGCGACGCCTTGCTGGAGAAGAACTTTCCGGCCATTCACGCCGTCGGCCGAGCCGCAGCCGGAAAGTCGCGCTCGCCGCGCCTGATCGAGCTGAACTGGGGCAAGCCGTTGGACCCGAAGCTCACGATCGTGGGCAAGGGCGTGTGCTTCGACAGCGGCGGTCTGGACATCAAGGGCGCCGACGGCATGCGCCTGATGAAGAAGGACATGGGCGGTGCTGCCAACGCGCTCGGCCTGGCGCAGATGATCATGGCGGCCAGGCTGCCGGTGCGGCTGCAAGTGTTGATCCCTGCAGTCGAAAACGCCATCGCCGGCAACGCCTACCGCCCGGGCGACGTGTTCAAGACGCGCAAAGGCATCCACATCGAGATCGGCAACACCGACGCCGAAGGCCGCGTGATCCTGTGCGACGCGCTGGCCTATGGTGCCGAGAGCAAACCCGAGCTGATGATCGATCTGGCCACGCTGACCGGCGCTGCGTGGGTGGCGCTGGGCGGCCAGCTGCCGGCGCTGTTCTGCCGCCGCATGGAGCTTGCGCGCGAGCTGGTCGACCGCGGGCTGCAACTGCATGATCCTTTGTGGCACCTGCCGCTGTGGCGCGACTATCACGGCGGCATCGAAAGCGATATTGCCGACATCGTCAACACCGGTCGCAGCCCGGCTGCCGGCGCCATCAACGCGGCGCTGTTCCTCGACGACTTCGTGCCGGCCGAGCTCGACTGGCTGCACATCGACCTCTTTGCCTGGAACGACAGTGCGCGCCCGGGGCGGCCGGTCGGCGGCGAGGCGCAGACCCTGCGCACGCTGCTGGCCTACCTCGAGCAGCGCTTCGCGGCCGGCGCCAAGGTCGGGCGGCTTCATCCGCAGGTGCATCTGCTGCGCTGACCTGCGACCGCGGAGGGCACCGATATTTCGGCGCAGGCGAGGGCTTGTCCCCGTGGCCTTGTCGGCGCCGGCATGAACAATCGGTCGACGCACGATCGAACGGGAGCACACCTTGGCAGTCTGGGCCTACGAATGCCGTCCTTGCGCTGGCCGCGGCGAGTGGTGGGTGGCGCGCGAGCAGGTCGACGCGCTGGCGCCCGACGTTCGCATCCTGCGCGTGCAGGCCGGCGGCAGCTGGGCCTGCGCGACGGTCGACCGCAGCCGCCCGGTGGCGGTCGACGTGACGCTGTTGCGCCAGGCCGTGCAGTCCGACCCAAACGACTGCCCCGACTGTGCGCGGCAGCTGGCGGCGGCTGCGGTGCCGCTGGCCGAGCCCGCGCCCGGGGCCCCGGCTGCCCAGTTGCAGGCGGCGGCGATCTCGCTGCAGGGGCAACGCATGCTGGTGGCGCTGGCGGGCCTCGATGTCGTGCGCAGCCCGGGCGAGGCTGACATGCTGATCAGCGACCTGCGAGCGCGCTTCGGAGGCATCGACGTGGTGCTGATGGGGCAACTCGACGATGGCACGCCGGAGTACCACGGTCTACCCGCACTGGTCGAGCTGCTGGCTGACCTGCCGGTCGACAAGATGCCCTGGAAGGGTTACCCGATCGCGTGAATCCCGCAGGTGGCTCGGCCGACCTTGCATCCCGTGCGCCGGAGCCTGCCGGCAGCCTTTGTTCGAGTTGAGGGCCTGGCCCGTGCGGTCGTCGCGCTCACGCATCATGCCGCCAATCACGCCCTGCCCGAACTGCCGGCCGACCGGCACGACCGGCACGACCGCATGTTGCACGGACTCGCGACGACGCCGGCAGCCAAGCCGGACGCCGACACTTCCCGCCAGCGCACCTGCAGATCGAAGCCCGCAGGGCCCTGCACCGCCAATGCAGCACTGAAGCGGGTCGGCAAGCGCCGATGCACGAAGTGCCATCCCGCGCTGGGCCGGTCATGCGCGCGCTCCGCACCCGACCCGCGCCCGGAGCCATCGAATGCGAGCGTCGACAGGTCGGTGCTCAAGCCTCGGCCCGTGGCCTTCACGTACGCCTCCTTCAGCGACCACAGCCGGACCAGCGCCGCCGGCTGGTCCGCAGCGGGCAGGGCCGCGATCGCCGCGGCCTGCGTCGCGCTCAGCACCCGGGCGAGCTCGTGCGCGCACAGCGTCGGGTCGTGGCCTTCGAGGTCGAACCCGACCTGGCACTCGGGCCCGCGGGCCACCGCCACCCCGACCAG
Organism: Rubrivivax sp.; assembly: GCA_031408155.1. Taxonomy (GTDB): domain Bacteria; phylum Pseudomonadota; class Gammaproteobacteria; order Burkholderiales; family Burkholderiaceae_C; genus Rubrivivax. The sequence continues at coordinate 2,229 of JANOJJ010000485.1, read as the reverse complement.
GCCGACCAGCCCGCACAACGGCGCCGCAACGGCTGCGCGCGCATGCGCCAGGCTGAACTCCGGCCCCGGCCGGCCTCCGGCACGTCGGGCGCGCGACTTGCCACCGGGCTCGCGCACGAAGGACCACCCCGCGGGATCGCCGCCGTCCGCCGCCGACAGCGCCGACCTGGCGAGCGCGTGCGCGGCGATGAAGAGCTCAGCGTCGATCGGCGACGCCAAGCCGGCGACGCGCTCGCACTCAGCGCCGTCCAGCCAGCTGAACAGGCTTGCGCAGCCTGCGCCGTCGTGCACGGACACCGCCATCGTGGTCACGTCCACCATCATGACCGGCCTGGTCGTGGCAGCCACCGCCGACGGCAACGCGCGCACGGCGTCAGAGGCTGATCGGTCGTGCCCACGGTAGGTCGCTGCGGTCATGGCCTCGCGTCGAGCGCCCGGTCGAGGATTTCGCGGTATCCCCAACGGCCGGGAAAGCGTTCCAGGGCTTCCTGGTGCCGTCGCGCTGCCTCCTCGTGGCGTCCCAGCTTCGCCAGAGCCGTGACCAGGTTGCGGTAGAACCCCGAAGCATGTGGCAGCAGTTCGACCGCATCGGTCCCGTACTTCGCTGCGGCCTCCCAGTCGCCGTCGCGCCGGGCCTGCACGCAGCGACGCCCCAGCAGTTCCGCCCGCACGGCGGTGCAGGCGCCGGTCAGGACCTGTTGCCGCCAGACCTCGCGATCGGCCTTCCAGGCCTCGCCCGTCAGCGTCCTGACGAGCGTGGCGACCATGTCGGTTCGGCTGCCGATCATCGTGACGAGCTGCCGCTGCGCCTCGCGCGCGAGTTCCGTCGAGCCCGCGATGGCCGCCACCAGCGCCCGCGCCAGCAAGCGGGATTCAGTGCGCACCCCCGGCAGCGGGTCGCGATCGAGCAATGCGAGGGCCAGTCCTGTGTGGCCACGCGCCATCTCGAAGTCCAGTCTCATCGTGCTGTCACGCGTTGCCGGCGACAACTTGCTGACGAGCGCCGCCTGCGCGCTGGCGGCACTTTCCGGTGGCGCCACGCGCACTTGCTCCAGCAGGTCAGCGGACCACGCCAATGCCCAGGCCGGCAACGAACCGCGCTGCAGCCGCAGCAACGCCTGAAGTGCATCCGCCGGCCGGTCGGCATTGGCATGCGCGCGGGCGTCGAAGAAGCCCTCGGGCAGTGCAGCGTAGCCCAGTTCGAAGTCCGGCTTTGCAGCCATTGCAACGCCGCCCCGACCCGCCGCCGTGTCGGTGGCAGCGAGCAGGCCGGCCAGGATCAGCCCGGTCCGCGACACCTCGCGGCCGAACATCGCCCCGTAGTGCGTCGTCGGCAGGTCGAACACGGCCACGCCGCCGCGCGACAAGTGTTCCCAGCCCAGCCCCGGCATCTTCAGTTCGACGAGCGGATGGGCCCACGAACGCATCAGTGTGGTGCGGCCACCGAAGACCTTGAACGCGTGGCGCCTGCCGGCACTGGCCAGCAAGTTCTGCGGGGTCGATGGCATGCGCACCGTTCGATCGAGCTTGGCCACCGCATCGATGATGAACAACAGCGCGACGCGTTCGCCTGCCGCCTCCAGCCCGCAGGCCATGGCCTGGGCGATCACGCCTCCGAACGAGTACCCGGCCAGCCGATACGGGCCTCGCGGCTGGATCTCCCGCAGGCGCTGGATGCAGTCGGCGGCGACGCCGTCGACGGGATCGCTGCTTTCGGTCAGGTCCTCCGGCGTATTGAATCCGAACACCGGAACGCCCGGCGCCAGGAACGGCAGAAACTGGCGCACCCCGTGCGAATGCCCATCGAATCCCGGCGCAAAGAACAGCGGTGATCCATCGGTGCCCGTCCGGTAGGGCTCGATCGTTCGGTGCAAGGACTGCTGCGGCAAGCGGTCCAGCAAGGCTGCCAGCCCTGCCGCGCTCGGATCGCGCATGAAATCGGCGGCGGCGATGTGCCGCCCGGTCTGCGCCTCCAGCCGGGCCAGCATGCGCACCGCCAGCAACGAGTGACCACCGAGGCTGAAGAAGTCGTCATCCATTCCCACCGCTTCGACGCGCAGCATGTCGGCGATCAGCGCGCAGATGCGGCGCTCGGAATCGGTCCCCGGCGCTCGGTGGACCGATACCAGCGTGTCCCTCAGCAAGTCCGCCAGACCCTCGCGGCGGACCTTGCCTGCCGGACCCAGAGGCAGCGCGTCCACCACCGCGATGCGGCTCGGCACCTTGTAC
>JANOJJ010000463.1:0-12484 GCA_031408155.1 Rubrivivax sp. | reverse complement strand
CTTCGCCGCCATCTGCATGGTGCACGTGTCGCGGCTGGCCGAAGAGATCGTGCTGTGGATGAGCCAGAACTTCGGCTTCATCGACCTCGCCGACCGCTACTGCACCGGCAGTTCGATCATGCCGCAGAAGCGCAACCCCGACGTGGCCGAACTGGCGCGCGGTAAAAGCGGCCGCGTGATCGGCCACCTGATGGGCCTGCTGACGCTGATGAAGGGCCAGCCCCTGACCTACAACAAGGACAACCAGGAAGACAAGGAGCCGCTGTTCGACACCGTCGACACGCTGGCCGACACGCTGCGCATCATGGCCGAGATGGTAGGCGGTATCGTCGTCAAGGCCGAGGCGATGGAACGCGCGGCACTGCGCGGCCACGCCACCGCCACCGACCTGGCCGACTACCTGGCGAAGAAGGGCCTGCCCTTCCGCGACGCGCACGAGACCGTGGCCCATGTGGTCAAGCTCGCGCTGCAGCGCGGAGTCGACCTGGCCGAGCTGCCGCTGACCGAGCTGCAGGCGCTCAATCCGACCATCGGCGCCGACGTGTTCGAGCTGCTGACGCTGCGCGGTTCGATGAACGCACGGCGGGTGCTGGGCGGCACCGCACCCGACCAGGTGCGCGCGCGCATCGCAGCGCACCGGGCACGGCTCGGAGGCTGAGCGCTGGCACGGCCGCAGCGGGCGGTTGCCCATGCGGGGGGCATCCGACTGCCGTTCAGCCTCTCAGCCGTCGGCGGCCTCGACCCAGGGCCACGCCAGCAGTTCCGCCAACCGCCGACGGACCCAGCCGGCCTCGGTCTGGCCCAGGCCCGAGCCAGGCGGTTGCAGGCCCTGGCCAATACGCTGCAGCACGTCGGTCTCGGTCACCCCGAGGTCGTAGCGCAGCGCCTGTGCGCGCTCGACCAGCGCCTGCGCCAGGTCCTCGCACAGCTCGTAGCGGGCGCGGAACTCGAGCAGCGGCATCAGCAGCCGCCCGCGCGCATCGGCGTGCACGGCGTGGAACGAGGGCGGGATCGGGATCTGGTACTCATCGGACATGCGCGGTTGTACCCCGACCCGCCGGCGGCAAGACCCGGCCCTTCAAGTCACTCCCGGGCCGGCCGATATCCCGAGGGTCGAACGGCGCGCAGGGTCGCGCGCGTCCATCCCAGGAGGTCCCGTGGTCCCGAAGATCCGCCTCGGCGAACTGCTGATCCGCGAAGGGCGGCTGAACGACGAGCAGTTGCAGCAGGCGCTCGCGCGCCAGAAGCAGACCGGCCGGCGCCTGGGCGCGGTGCTGCAGGATCTGGGCTTCGTCACCGACGACGTGATCGCACGGCTGCTGGCGTCGCAACTGCGCTTCCCGTACTTCGAGCCACAGCTCGACAAGGTCGACCTGGCAGTGGCCCGCCGCCTGAGCGAACTGCAGGTGCGCAAACTGCGCGCGCTGCCGGTCGGACTGGACGGCGACCACATCCGGGTGGCGGTGGTCGACCCGACCGACTGGCAGTCGGTCGACGAACTGCCGCGACTGCTGCGCGCGGCGGTCGACCTCGAGGTCATCCCCGAGTCGGGCCTGCAGGCGCTGATCGACCGCATCTACAGCAATGACGAGAACATTCACGGCCTGGCCAGGAAGCTGAGCGACGAGTTGCGCAGCAGCGAAGGCAACGCGGTCGACTTCCAGGCGCTGGGCCTGCAGGCCGGCGCCGAGGACGCGCCGGTCGTCAAGCTGCTGCAGGGCCTGTTCGACGAGGCCGTGCGCACGCGCGCGTCCGACATCCACATCGAGCCGATGGCGCAGGCGGTGGCGATCCGGCTGCGCGTCGACGGCCATCTGCGTGCGCATGCCGAGTTCGATTCGCGGCTGGCGCCGGCATTGGCCTCGCGCCTGAAGCTGGTGTCCGGGCTCGACATCTCCGAGCGCCGGCTGCCGCAGGACGGCCGCTTCGTGGTGCAGGTGCGCCAGCAGACGGTGGACATTCGGCTGTCGACCCTGCCCGGACAATACGGCGAGTCGCTGGTGATGCGGCTGCTGATGAAGGACCCGATGCTGTCCTCGCTCGACCGGCTGGGCATCCCGGCGCCAGGCCTCGAGGCGATGAAGAACGCGCTCCAGACCGGCGCCGGCCTGGTGCTGGTGACCGGCCCCACCGGCAGCGGCAAGACGACCACGCTGTACGCCGCACTGGGCGCGCTGGACGCGGCACAGTGCAAGATCCTGACCGCCGAAGACCCGGTGGAGTACCGGCTACCGGGCGTCACGCAGGTCAATGTCAACGACCGCATCGGCCTCGGCTTTTCGCAGGTGCTGCGCGCGGCCCTGCGGCAGGATCCGGACGCGCTGCTGATCGGCGAGATGCGCGACCAGGATACGGTCGACACCTGCATGCGCGCGGCCGTCACCGGCCACCTGGTGCTGTCCACGCTGCACACCAACGACGCCATGTCGGCACCAGCGCGGTTGATCGACATGGGTGCTGCGCCCTACATGGTGGGCATGGCGCTGCAGGTGGTCATCGCGCAGCGGCTGGTGCGGGTCGTCTGCGCCTCGTGCGCCGGCCCGACCGAACCGACGATCGCACAGCGGGCCTGGCTCGACACCCAGCTCGGCCGCCACGGCTGGGACGTGACCGGCCTCAAGCGCGGGCGCGGTTGCGCACGCTGCCGCAGCACCGGGTTCGAAGGCCGGCAAGGTCTGTACGAAGTGTTGACCATCAACGCCGACATGATCGGTGCGCTGCTGAAGAACGACTTGTCGGGCTTCAGTACGGCCGCGCGGCAGGCGCTGATGACGCACAACCTGGCCAGCGAAGCGGCGCGCACGGCGGCCAGCGGCATGACCACGGTCGATGAAGCGATGCGCATCGGCTTGCGCGGCGCCGTCTGAATCGCATGCAGGCGACGGCGCTGAGCTTCGAGTACCGCGCCCGCGACGCCCAGGGCGGCGAACGCAAGGGTGTGCTCGGCGGCGCATCGACGACGGCAGTGGCGCGCGAACTGACCGCCATGGGCCTGGTGCCGCTGGAGATCCAAGCCCGGGCGCCGGCGCTGGCCCCGTCGTCGTCCGCAGCGGGCGCGGCAGGCGCTGGCACCAGCCTGCTGGCGCGCCTGCGCAAACCGAGCGACAAGCGCCTGCAGGCCGGGCTCAGCCTGATCTGGCGCGAGCTGGCAGCGCTGCTGCGTGCCGGCGTGCCGCTGATGCGCGCGCTGCAACTGGTCGCCGATTCAGCCCATGACGAGCCGGTGCGCGCGGCCCTGCAGCGTATTGCGCGCGACCTCGACAACGGGCACAACCTGGTCGCCGCAGCCGAACACGAACACCGCGCATCGGGTCTGGTCACGCCCTACGACATCGCCATGCTGCAAGTAGGCGAACAGACCGGCCGCCTGCCCGAGGCCTTTGCCGATCTGCACCACCAGCGCGAATTCGCCACCTCCACCGGCGAGCAGGTGAGTTCGGCTTTGCGCTACCCGGCCTTCGTCATCCTGACCTGCCTGATCGCGCTGGTGGTCGTCAATCTGTGGGTGATTCCGTCGTTTGCCAAGGTCTTCGCGCAGGCCCGCGCCGAGTTGCCGGCGCTGACCCGGCTGCTGCTGGTCATGTCGCGCGCCATGATCGAGGGCTGGCCCTACGGCCTGGTGCTGGCCGCTGCCGGCACGTTCGGCTGGCAGCGCTGGATCGCCAGCCACCCCGGCCGCCTGTGGTGGGACCGGAACAAGCTGCGCCTGCCCATTGTCGGGCGCATCCTCGAGGGCATCGTGCTGGCGCGGCTATCGGGCTCGCTGGCGTCGGCCATCTCGGCCGGCCTGACCATCAACGACGCGCTGACCGTGGCCGGCCGCACGCTGAGCAATGCCTGGTACGACAGCCGGCTGCAGCAGATGTGCAACGAACTGGCGCGCGGCACCTCGTTCACCGCCTCGGCACGCAACATGGACCTGCTGCCGCCGATCATGATGCAGCTGTTCGCGATCGGCGACGAATCGGGCTCGCTCGAAGAGCTGATGCGCGAGATCTCGCTGCACTACCAGAGCGAGGTCGACTACTCGATCAAGCGCCTGTCGGCCACGCTCGAGCCGATCCTGATCTGGTTTCTCGGCATCGGGGTGCTGATCCTGGCGCTGGGCGTCTTCATGCCGATGTGGGACCTGGGCCGGGCCACCGTGCGCTGAGCACGGCTGCCGCAACTGGCCTGCACAAGCGGCGCCTTTAGGCCTCAAGTCCGGATCTCGTTTGACCGAAAGTAGCCTCAGGCACGTGCAACCGAATGGCGGCCCGCAAACGCCCTGTTCCCTCAACGAAATCCCATCCATCACGGAGCTCCGAATGAACCGTCTCTCTTCGATGCGCCTGCAAGGCCGCGCGGCGGCGACATCCCAGGCCGGCTTCACGCTCGTCGAACTGGTCACCGTGATCCTGATCCTGGGTGTGCTGGCCGCAGTCGCGCTGCCGCGTTACGCCGATCTGCAGGGCAAGGCACGCGAAGCCAAGGTCAAGGCCGTCACGGGCTCGATGAAGGCTGCCAGCGGCCTGGTCAAGGCCAGCGCGATGGCCGGCTCAATCTCCTGCGGCAGCGGCAGCGGCACCGCCGTCAAGATGGAGGGCGCAAGCATCGCGCTCAACCACTGCTACCCGCAGGCCTTGTCCGGCTTCGGCGCTGGCGTACTGGGCGCGGCCAACGTGGCAGCAGCCGACGGCTGGGCCGTGTCCACGGGCTCTGGTCTGGGTGGCGGCGCCGGCGTCGGGTCGGTGCTGGTGATCGAACTCGTCGATGCCAGCACGCCGGCCACCTGCTCGATCTCTTACACCTCGGCTGCCGACGCCAACACGCCGCCGGTCATCGGCGCCACCGTCAGCGGCTGCTGACGCGGCACGGCAACAGGGCCTCGAGGCATCTCGTGTGCCCAGCCTGTCACGCTGACTGGCCGCCTGCGGGCGGCCCTGGTCGTTGCCGGGCGCCGGCCGGCAACGCTGGCTTCACCCTGGTCGAGCTGGTGCTGGTGATGCTGCTGATCGCCGTGGTGACGGCCTTGAGCGCGGCCCGTTTCGCCGACCGCGAACCCTTCGCACTGCAGGGTGTGGCCGACCAACTGGTGTCGGGACTGCGGCTGGCGCAGGCCACCGCGATCGCGCAGCGCAGCCGCGTGCACGTGGTGCTGGGCACGACGCCGGCCACGCTGCAGGTCTGCCTGGACGCCGCCTGTACCCGGCCGCTGACCACGCCGGCCGGCGACGCGGTCTGGCTGGCCGACGCTGGCGAGCTGCGCCTGAGCAGCGCGGCCAGCTTCAGCTTCGGGCCCGACGGCAGCCCGTCGCTGGCCAGCACGCTGCAGCTGCAGGTGCTCGGCAGCGACCGCAGTCGCACCTCGCCCGTCATCAGCGTCGAGCGCTCGAGTGGCCATGTGCACGCGCCTTGAACGAGCGCGCGCGCCGATGCGCGGTCGACAGAGCGGCATCACCCTGGTCGAACTGATCGTCGCGCTGACGCTGGCCGGCGTGATCCTGGGCTCGATGTGGAACGCGTGGACGATGCTCGGCCGCACCAGCGCAGACCCACTGATGTCGCGCCAGGCGCTGGCGATCGCACAGTCGCTGCTGCGTGAGATCGAACTCCAGCCCCTGCCCGGCAGCGCGGTGGCCGGCAGCACGCCAGGGCGCACCGGCTATGCGTCGATCAGCGACTACCACGGCTTGACGATGAGCGGCATCACCGACGCCGAAGGCGCCGCGGTGCCGGGCCTCGAAGGCTACGTTGCCACGATCAGCGTGGCTGCCATGGCACTGGCCGGCGTGCCGGCCAGTGACGGCTGGTGGATCACGGTCAGCGTCACCGGGCCCGGCGCGCAAACCACCTCACTGGCGAGTTGGCGGGCGCGCCGATGAAAGCCCAGCGTGGTGTCACCCTGGTCGAGCTGGTGGTGGTGCTGACCGTGATCGCACTGGTGGTCTCGATCGGCGCCGCGCTGGTCACGCGCGTGGTGGCCGGCCGGCAGGACACGCATGGCCGGCTGACGCTGGCGATGGCTGCCGATGGCGCGTTGGCCCGCTTGGCCGACGAACTGCAGGCCGCGCTGCCGAACAGCCTGCGCGTCAGCGCCAGCGGCAGCGAAAGCTGGATCGAATGGGTGCCGGTGCTCGATGCCGGCCGCTACCGCAGCGCAGCCGACACGGTAGCGGGCACGGTAGCGGGCACGCCCGGTGACCGCTTGGACCTGGAAGACGCCAGCGACGTCGGCTTCGACGTCATCGGCAGCGCGATCAGCAACGCGCCCGCAGGCAGCCAGCTGGTGCTGAACAACCTGGGCACGCCCGAGGCCGATGCCTACGCCGGCACCAGCCGGCGCGACGGCCTGGTGCTCGGCAGCGGCGGGCAGCATGTGGCCTTCAGCGCCGCCGGCGCGCTGCCGGCCGGCAGCGGCGGCCAGCGTTTCTTCGTCACCGGCTCGCCGGTGACGCTGGCCTGCGTGCTGGCGGGCAGTGGTTTCGAGCTGCGCCGCTACAGCAGCTACGGCTGGCTGGCGGCGCAGCCGGCCAGCACCGCCACGCTGGCCGGCGCCACCTCGTCGCTGCTGCTGGCTGGGCTGGACCGCTGCAGCGCGGCCTACAGCACCGCGCTGGCCAACATCGGGCTGCTGAGCCTGCGCCTGGGCCTGTCCGATGGCGTCAGCAGCGCGCGCATGGATTTGTTGCAGCAGATCGCCGTGGACAACACACCATGACATCAGGCGCGCGCTGCTGCCGCACCGGCCGCAGCTCGGGACAGGCCGGCATCGCCCTGCCAGCGATGATCTTCCTGCTCGTCATCGTCGGCCTGATGCTGTCGGCCGGCCTGTTGCTGCTGACGCAGTCGCAGCACAGCCAGGCGCTGCAGTTGCAGGCGGCGCGCGCGCTGGCCGCGGCCAGGTCGGGCAGCGAATGGGGGCTGTGGCAGGTGAGTGACCCGAACGCTGCGCTGGGTCTGCCCGGCGACACCTTGCCGCCCTGCTTTGGGAGCCAGATCCTGGCCTTGCCGACCCCCTTGTCCGAGCTGGAGCTGGAGCTCAGCTGCACGCGCGAACCGGCCACCGGCGCGGTCGACGAAGGCGGCCTGCGCCTGGCCAGCTACCGCGTGCTGGCACGGGCGCGCAGCGGCACCAGCGGCAGCAACGCCTTCGTGCAGCGCCAGTTCGAAGTACGCCACACGGTATGCAAGAACCCCGGAGGCACTGCGCCGGCCTATGCCTGCTGACGGCAACCATGAACCCGCCCAGCCTGCGCACCCGATGGGCAGCCAGCCACCGCGCCTGGACCGCCCTGGCGGCGGCATCGCTGCTGCTGCTCGCGCTGCTGTTCGGCCTGGCCCATGAGGCTTGGCCGTCCAGCGCCGCCTTTGCCACCCCGTCGGCCGCGGTAACGGTAACGCCGGCCGGCTTCAATGCCTTCGAGATCGACACCGCGGCGGCGGCGATCAGCGGCGTGATCCGCAGCAAGATCGCCGGCACGCCGGCTTCGCTGGCGGTAGTTGTGCTCAATGCGACGGGCAACGCGCTGCACGCCGGCTTCACCGGCAGCGTCGCCTTGAGCTGGCTCGATGCACGCAACGACAGCGGCGCCCTCAGCGGCAGTTGCCGCGCGAGCTGGACCTCGCTCGGCGCGGCCGGCAGCGCGAGCTTCAGCAACAACCCGCGCGTCACGGTCAGCATCACGCCGCCGGCCAGCGGCACGCGTTCGATGCGGCTGCAGATGACCACCAGCGGAGGCGGGACCGTCGTCACGGCGTGCAGCAACGATGCCTTCGCGGCGCTGCCAGCAACGCTGACGCTGGCCGCCAGCGACGCCGATTCTGGCCGCGCCGGCAGCACGCGAGCGCTGGCCAACAGCGCCGCCAGCGGCGGCATCGTGCACCGTGCCGGACGGCCCTTCAGCGTGACGTCGCTGGCGCGCGACGCCACCGGCGCGGCGATGACCGGCTACGACGGCACGCCGACGCTGGCCGTCGCGGGCTGCCTGCTGCCTGCGGGCTGTTCAGCCGGCGCGCTGAGCGCCAGCGCCACGGCGGCGGTCGCCGGCGCCTACAGCAACTCGAGCGTCAGCTACGCTGAAGTGGGGGCTGTCAACCTGCAACTGAGCGACCGCAGCTACGCCGCGGTCGACAGCGGCGACACCGACGCCGCCACCCGCACGATCGCATCGAGCGTGGCCGGCGTCGGCCGCTTCGTGCCCGACAGCCTGGCGGTCACGATCTCGAGCCGCGGCCGCTTCGCCACGGCCAACGCCGCCTGCCTGGCCAGCGGCAGCGGCGCCACCTTCATCGGCCAGGGCTTCGGCTGGAGCAGCGCACCGCAGGTCCTCGTGACGGCGAAAAACGCCGCCGGCGGCACCACCACGCTGTGGACCGGTGCGCTGATGAAGCTGGCCGGCGCCGCTCAGGGGCCGGGCCTGGCGGTGTCGGCGGCGGGCACGGCCAGCCTGTCGTCATCGTTCGGTGGCATCGCAGTCAGCGACCTCGGCGGCGGCCACGCGCGGCTGGCTGCCAGCAGCCTCGACCGTCTCCTGCTCGAGCTGCCGGCCGGCTCCGTGCAGCCCAGCGTGACGCCCACATGGAGCTGGTCGCTGGCGGTCAACGATGCCAGCGAAGCCGCCGTTGCAGGCAACCCCGTGCTGTCGGCAAGGGCTGAGCAAGCCGCTGTGCCGTTCGACCTCGGCGCCGTCTTCCATAGCGGCAGACTGGTCTTGTCGGCGTCGCATGGCGACGCTCGCGCCGGCCTGCGCTCGCTGCTGCACCTGCAGCGCTGGACGGCCGCCGGCTGGGTCACGATGACCGAGGACCGCGGCTGCATCAGCGTGATGCCGCGGCACCTGGGGGTCGAGTCGCCGAGTGGCGTGTTCGCCAGCAGCGGCGACTGCGTGGCGCCGCTGACGACCAATGCGACCACCTCGGGTGGCCGCGCCTGGCTTACGCTGCCGGCAACGCCAGGGGCGGCGCCGGGCCGACTGACGCTGCGCCTGGCCGGCGACGGCGCCAGCGGCCACAGCTGCAACAGTGCCGGCGCCAGCGCCGCCCTGGTGTCGCTAGGCCTGCCCTGGCTGCTCGGCGGCAGCGGCGGCAACGGGCCGTCGGCGCTGGCCACCTGGGGCCTGCCCAACCGCGACGTGGTGCTGCGACGCGAAATCTGGTGAGGCCGGCCCCGGCCTCGAACTGACCCCTGAAGCGCCCTGAATTCCACGCGCTGCGGCGCCGCTGCAGCCCGGATCATCGTCGCATGCAAATGCAAATGCACATGCACCGGCACGGCATTTCCGCTGCGCTGTCGAATGCCCTCGGGCATGTCCGCCGGGTCGGCCGCTTGACGCCACGCGCGCCGCAGGCGGTGACCGCAGTCATGCTGGGCGAGCGCTGTCTGGCCGCGCGCGTCGAAGCAGCCGGCAGCGGTGTCCGAGCGCGCCTAGTCGAGGCCATCGAGGGCGACCCGGCCGACCTGTCACGCTGGCGTGCCGCGGGGCTGTTCAAGCACAGCCGCGCCGTGCTGGTGTTGTCCAGCGCGGAGCGCCATCTGCTCACCCTCGATCGCCCCGCCGTGCCGGCCGCCGAGCTGTCGCTGGCCGTGCGCTGGCCCCTGGCTGCGGCGCTGGAGGTCGAACCCGAACAGTTGCTGGCGACCGCAATCGAGCTGCCGCGCATCAACGAGGCGGTGCATCCGCAGGTACTGGCGATCGCGGCTCGGCTCGATCCGGTGCGCTCGCAGCTCGCCACGCTGCGCCAGGCCGGCATCGTGCTGCGTTCGATCGACGTGAGCGACAGCGCGCTGCGTGGCATGCGCGCGCTGCAGGCGGCCGACAACGACGGCTGGGTGGTGCTGGCGTTGGTCGGTCGCGACCTCTGCATCGGCCTGCTCTGGCATGGCGACCTGTGTGCCCTGCGCACGCTGGCGCTGCCGGTGCGGCGGCCGCGCGACACGCAGGAATTCGACGAACAACTGGCGCTGCACATCCAGCGCACGGTCGACCTGTTCGAGCGCCAGGCGCGTCAACTGGCGATCCGTCACGTGCTGGCGGCGCTGCCGTCGCTGGCCGCCGAGTCGCGTGCCGCGGTCTGCGCTGCGCTGCCGCTGCAGTCGCGCCTGTTCGACCTGGCTGACGCGTTCGAGCTGCGCGCCGAACTGCGGCAACGCTGCGCCGGCCACAACGACTTGACGGCCCTGGCCTGCGTGGCCGCGGCCCGGCTGTTCGACCTCTCGGCGGCGACGATCACGGCCGACGCTGTAGCTGGCGCAGCCGCAGGCAGTCCAGCCCGCGCCGAGGTCCGGTCGTGATCGAGCTCTTCGATGCCGAACGGCTGCTGCCGCAGCGCGACCGCAGCCTGTCGCTCGTCGCGGCGGCCCTGCTGCTGGCCGCCGGCACCCTGGGCGGCTACGGCTGGACGCTGCAGACTCGACTGCAAGGCGTCGAGCGGCAACGCGCCGAGTTGCAGCTGCGACTGCAGCAAGCACCGCTGCAGTCGTGGCCCAGCGGCGCCCTGCTGGCCGACCTGCAGCGCCAGGCCGAGCGGCTGGAAGTCGAATCCGGCGTCGAGCCGGCGACGGCCACCGAGCCCATCGCCAGCCCGTCGATATGGATGCAGCGCCTGGCCGGACTGGGGTCGAGCGACATCAGCCTGTCGAAGATCGAACTCGATCGCACCGGTGCGCTGCGCATCGAAGGCATGGCCGCGTCGGCGCAGGCCGTGACCCGCTTGGTGCAGGCCTGGGACCAGGCGCAGCCGGCGGGCGCACCGCTGCCGCTGCGGGCGATCGAACTGCGACAGGATCCGACCAGCGCGCCGTTGTTGCGCTTCAAGCTGCGCGCCAGCGCGCGGCTGACCAAGGCCCGCCCATGAAACTCGCCGGCGTGATCGCAGCCTGGCAACGCCGGCCGCTGCGTGAGCAGCTGATGCTGGCCGTGGTGGCGCTGGCCATGCTGAGCGCCGCGGTCGACAGGCTGTGGACGGCGCCGCTGGAACAGCGGCTCAAACGCGCCCGCCACGAGACCCAGGCATTGCACGACCGGCTGCACGACCAACAGGCCACAGCACTGGCCGGCGCCGCCCAGGCCACCCAGTTGCGCGCGCAGGAAGCCGTGCTGCGCCAGCGGCTGCAGACGGCGCAGGCCACGGCGGAAACCCTGCGCCAGCGCGTGGCCGAGGCGACTCGGCTGCCCGAGACGCTGCGCGCCATCACCGCCACGGTGGGCTCGGCACGGCTGCTGGAGCTGACCCTGGCCGGCGACGTGGACGCCGCCGCACCTGCGGCTTCGGCTGCTGCGCGCCGCCTTTACCGGTTGCCGATCTCGATCAAGGTCAGCGGCAGCTACGACGAACTGCAACTGCTGCTGAGCCAGATCGAACGCCATGCGCAAGCGCTGCAATGGACCTCGGTCGCGCTCGACGGCAGCGCCTGGCCCGCCATCGAGCTGACCTTGAAAGCCCATGTGCTGAGCCTGGACCCGCGCTGGGGAGCGTCGTGATGATCGGCCGCCAGACCGTGGTCCGCGTCGCGCTGGCCAGCTGCTGCCTGACCGGCACGCAGGCCTTGGCCGACCCGATGCGCCCGCTGGCCGTGCCCGGCAAGCCGCCAGCTCCTGGCAGCGCGGCCGAGTCCGTCGTGCCGCGCAAGGCCGACCAGCCCAGGACCGTCGGCCGGCTGGTCGCCATCCGGCAGGACAGCCAGGGCCGGCGCCAGGCGTTGATCGGTGAACGTTGGGTCGGCGTCGACGACCTGCTGGGCCAGGCCAGGGTGGCCGCCATCGGGCCGAACCAGGTCGAACTGACGACCGGCAAGACGCGCCAGACGATGCACCTGCTGCCGCCGCTGCAGGCCCGTACCGAAGCGGCTGCCGCTGGCGCCGTCCTGGCCGAAGCCGGTCGCGGCGCAGCCCCACGAGCCGCGGCGAGCTCCTCTCGATGAAGTCCGATCGCCGCTGCACGTCGCGGCCGGCGGTCTGATCAACATCAGGCCCGGCGAGGACACTGCGCCGGGTTCAAGCGCGTGACCTGAAGCTTGGCGAGCCGCTCGCGTTACGCCATCCACGACGAGCGCGGCACGCTGCAGGTGCCCTGGCCAGACGGGTGAAAACGGTGCGCTTCCTGCCGCGCGGCCGATCAGCCGTATGGGGGCACAATGCGCCACGTTGCACCGCCCCGGGCCGCGCCAGTGCTTGTTTCATGATGGGACTCAAAATCCTGCGCCGCAAGGCGCGCCCGTTCGAGTCCGGCCCCGGGCAACAGCGGTTCATGCACGGCGCGGCCACTTCTTCATCGACCGTCTTCAACGCCGTTCATGCCGCCGATCCCACCCGTCACCAAGGCGCTGATGCTGGTCTGCACGGCGCTGTTCTGTCTTGGCTTCTTCGTGCCGCTGACGCTGTGGTTCGCGCTCTGGCCGGTTGCCACGTCGCGCTTCGGACCCTGGTCATCGTGTTGATCCGCCCACGGACTCCACGGCATTCGCCAGATCTCGGCGAAGCCGGCCGCGCGCAGTGCGCGCGCC
>JANOJJ010000459.1:0-3743 GCA_031408155.1 Rubrivivax sp. | reverse complement strand
CGACTGGTCGGTCACCAAGCAGCTCGAGCTCAACCTCGGTGTGCGCTACGACTACGAGACCAACATGCTCAACAACGGCTACGTCACGCCCGCCGGGCGCGTGGCCGCATTGAACGCGCTGGAACCGGTCGACGCCAACGGCTTCTCGACACGCGGCTGGCCGGTCGTGCCGGGCACCGACTTTCCCGTCACGCCGGGCCAGACCTACGCCCAATCGCTGGCCAAGGGCGGCATCATCATCGGCGACTACATCAGCAACGGCAGTTCGCGTTCAGCCTTCAAGGGTGCGTTGGCGCCGCGCCTGGGGGCGTCGTTTGATGTCTTCAGCGATCGCAACACCATCGTCTTCGGCGGTTGGGGCCGCTCCTACGACCGCACGATGGCCAACCACGCGCTCGACGAGCTGCAGAAAAATGCCCAGCCTGGCGGCGAGATCTGGTTGATCAAAAACAACTTCAAGATGCCCTACGCCGACCAGGCGACGATCGGACTGCGCCAGGCCCTGGGCGAGTGGAACGCCGAGGTCGCGCTCAGCAGCGTCGACGCCAAGAACCAGTTCATCTGGTTCGGCGGCAACCGCGATCCGCTTGGCGGCTACGCCAAACAGTCACCGATCGATCCGCTGTGGAACGGTCCACCCGGATTTGGCACGCTGATCCTGGGCGACTTTGTCGGCCAGGCGAAGACCAATTCGGTACTCGCCAAGCTCGAAAAGCCCTACACGCGCAGCTCGGGCTGGTCGGCGCACTTTGCGTACACCTACAGCGACGCCAAGACGACCAGCAAGGAGTGGAACAACGACATCTTCGACTGGACTTATGGCCGCGCTGGCGCGCGCGGCTTGAACCCGTCGACACTGGTCGACCAGCACCGCCTGGTGGCCGCTGCGGTGGCCGACAACCTGCTGCCCTGGGGGATGACGATTTCCGCCAAGGCCACCTGGGCCAGCGGCATGCCCCGCCGGCTGACGAACTGCACCGGTGGCTTCGACACCAACAACGGGCAGGTCGGCTGCGTGTCCACCAAAGGCGATGCAACCGGCTTCCGCCAGGTCGACCTGAGCATCGGCAAGGAGTTGAAGATTGTCGGCAGCACCTTCACGCTGCGTGGTGATGTGCTCAACCTCTTTAACACCACCAACTATGGCGGCTTCGACGACTGGGTCGGCGCCAAGGCCGCGCCAGGCAATCCGGCCAACTACCTGGGTGGCGACAACCTGAACCTGGGCAAGCCCAACAGCACCCGTGGCGACAGCCGCACGTTGCGGGTGGCGATCAGCTACAAATTCTGAACGTGACCCGCTGAGACCCCGGCGCGCCGCATGGCGCGGTGCGCGGGCGTCGTATCTGCCTTCTGCCCGTCCGCCCGGCTGCTGCACCGGGCCGCCTGTTGCCGACCATGGACCTGCTCTCACTGCCGAACCTGCGACGCCGCCAGCTCCTGTCACTGATCGGCTCGCTGGCGCTCGGCGGCGTCGGTGCCGGTTGTCAGTCGCCGTGGCCGCTGGCCGATCCCGCGTCGCCAGCTGCGGGCCTGCCGCCGCTCGACGCCACGGCATTGCTCGACGACCTCGAGCAACGCAGCTTCCGCTTCTTCTGGGAGACCACCGACCCCGCCACCGGCCTGGCCCCGGACCGCTGGCCGACGCCCTCGTTTGCCAGCGTCGCTGCGGTCGGCTTCGCACTGACGGCGTATCCGATCGGCGTGGCGCGCGGCTGGATCACGCGGGATCAGGCACGCCAGCGCGTGCTCACCACGCTGCGCTACTTGCGCGATGCGCCGCAAGGCCCGGCGGCCGTCGGCATGACGGGCCACAAGGGCTTTTTCTATCACTTCCTCGACATGAAGACGGGGGCTCGTTTCGAGCGCTGTGAACTCTCCACCGTCGATACCGCACTGTTGCTGGCCGGCGCACTGCACTGCCAGTCTTTCTTCGACGGCGCCGATGCCGACGAGGCGCGCATCCGCATGCTGGCCGACGAAATCTATGCCCGTGTCGATTGGCGCTGGGCCCAGGTGCGGGGGCCCTCGATCGGTCACGGCTGGCACCCGGAGACGGGCTTCATCGCCAACGACTGGAAGGGCTACAACGAGGCCATGCTGGTCTATCTGCTGGCGCTCGGCTCACCGAGCTTTCCGGTCGGGCCCGACGCATGGGACGCCTGGACCAGCACCTACGACCGCGCAAGCTGGGGCAGCGATTACGGCCAGCCGCACCTGCAGTTCCCACCGCTGTTCGGCCACCAGTTCACGCACTGCTGGGTCGATTTCCGCGGCCTGCACGATGGCTACATGCAACGCCGCGGCCTCGACTACTTCGAGAACTCGCGCCGCGCCACTGTCGCGCAGCAGGCCTACGCCATCGCCAATCCGCAAGGCTGGGCTGGCTACGGCCGCGATGTCTGGGGTGTCACGGCCTGCGACGGCCCGGCCGACGTCGAACGCGATTTCGGCGGCAAGCAGCGCCGCTTCGCCAGCTATGCGGGCCGCGGCATGGGCGGCGCGCACACCTACGATGACGGCACGATCGCGCCCTATGCTGCAGCCTCGTCGATCCCATTCGCGCCCGAGATCGCCATTCCCGCGATCGCCGCGATGCGCGAGCGCTACGGTGCGCAGGTCTACGGCCGCTACGGCTTCTTCGCCTTCAACCCCAGCTTCAGCTTCACCGACATCAAGCTGACGCACGGGCGCATCGCGCCTGGCATGGGCTGGGTCGATACCGACTACCTCGGCATCGAAGTCGGCCCGCAGTTGGCCATGCTCGGCAACCACCGCGGCGAACTGGTGTGGATGACGATGCGCGGCAATGCCCACTTCAGGCGTGGATTGCGGCGTGCCGGCTTCACCGGCGGCTGGCTGGAACAGGCAGCGGCCCGCACGCCGGCGCCGCGGCATGCGCAGCAGCCGGTTGCGGCCTGAGAGCCTGAGCCGATGCGCCTGACCCGACGTACCTGGCTCGGCGCCGCAACGGCGCTCAGCGTCGGTGCGTGCTCGCGCGGCGACGAGCGCACGATCCGCTTCTGGGCCATGGGCCGCGAAGGCGAGGTGGCGGCCGAACTGGTGGTCGGCTTCGAGCGCGAGAACCCGGGCGTGCGCGTGCGCGTCGAGCAACTGCCGTGGAGCGCCGCGCACGAAAAGCTGCTCACCGCCTTTGCCGGCGACGCCACGCCCGACATCGCGCAAATGGGCAACACCTGGCTGCCCGAGATGGCTGCGCTGGGCGCGCTCGAGCCGTTGCAGCCCCTGCTCGACGCCACGCCCTCGATCGAGGCCGGCGACCACTTCGCCGGCATCTGGCAGACCAACCGCGTCAACGACATCGCGGTGGGCATGCCCTGGTACGTCGACACGCGGCTGCTGTTCTACCGCCGCGACCTGCTCGCACAGGTCGGCTTCGCTGCGCCACCCGCCGACTGGATCGCGTGGCAAAGCTGCCTGGCCGCGCTCAAAGCCGGCCCGGTGGCCCAACCCATCCTGCTGCCGACCAACGAGTTCGAACCGCTGCTAGCGCTGGCCTTGCAACAGGGCGGCGAGCTGCTGCGCGACGGCGGACGGCGCGGCAACTTCGCAGGCCCCGGGTTCCGCAACGCGCTGCAGTTCTACCTGCAACTGTTCGAGCGCGGCTACGCGCCCGGTGTGGCCAACAACCAGGTCGCCAACCTGTGGCAGGAGTTCGGCCGCGGCACGTTCGCGTTCTACATCTCCGGGCCCTGGAACATCGGCGAGTTCAAGCGCCGCCT
>JANOJJ010000443.1:0-3332 GCA_031408155.1 Rubrivivax sp. | reverse complement strand
CGGTCTCTGACAACTGAGTCTTCCAGCCCGTCATCGCCGTACCCGGGCGCCCATGGGTGATCGCCAGTGCGATCCGTTCGCGACTGAGTTCACGGCGCGAGGCCTCGGACCTGAAGTCGCGTGGCACGGTCGACAGTGAGGCAGCGGCGCGGCTCTTGCCGTCGCCCTTGTCGCCGTGGCAGACCGAGCAGTAGTTGTGATACAGCGCGGCGGCCTGGGCCTTCGGGTCGGCGGGCGCGTTTGCGGCCAGGGCAGGCGCGCCAGCCAATGACAACAGCGCGGCGCCAAGGAGTGCCGCCAGCATGGCGCGCCAGTCCACAGGGCGCAACGCCTGGAAGGCTCTGGTGAACATCATCGGGTTCGCTCCGGCATCTCGTGTCATGGGCCGTGCCGCTGCAAGTTCTCTGCCACTGGCACAGCACTTGCACCCGGTCGCCTCAATCATGCATCGCCAACCGCGTCAGATCCGGAGTTCACCGCCATGACAATGCCCAGCCTGAGTCGAGCCGTTCTCACTTTCGGCATCGCCGTCGGCATGGTCCCGGCCTTTGCGGCCGACGGCAAGACCGTCTATGACAAGACCTGCGTTGCCTGCCATTTGACCGGCGTGGCCAACGCACCCAAGTTCGGCGACAAGGCAGCCTGGACAGCACGCATCGCGACCGGCAGGGACGCCCTGGTGGCCGCAGTCGTCAAGGGCAAGGGCGCGATGCCGCCCAAGGCGGGGTCGGTCGACCTCAAGGTCGACGACATCAAGGCCGCGGTCGACTACATGATTTCGGCCGCCCGGTAACGAACGCCTTCACAATGGCGGCTGACATGCTGTTTGCACCCGTTCGGCCGCGCGGCCGTACCGACACCAGCCGCCGCGCGGCGCTCACCACGCTCGCCGGCGCGGCGCTGCTGGCTGCCTGTGCCGAGGCGCCTGTCGAGCAAAAGGCGGTCAAACCCCTCGTCTATCCGCCGCCACCCGAAGAGCCGCGCTTTGTCTTCGAGCGCACCATCCGCGGCAGTGGTGACGTGGTGCCCGACGAGACAGGTGATTTTCGCCGCCTGGTGACCGGCGAATCGACACGCGGCGAGGGCCTTTCCAAGCCGTATGCGGTGGCGGTCTACCGGGGCACCATCTTTGTCTCCGACACCGTCACGCGCTTCGTGCAGGTGTACGACGTGCCGGCCGGCAAGGTGCGACGCATCGGCGACGAAGAGGGCCAGGGCCAACTCATCAAGCCCGTCGGCCTGGACGTCGATGCTGCGGGCCGCCTCTACGTGGCCGACATCGGTGGCAAGGCGGTGATGATCTACGACACCGACGGCAAGTTCCTGCGCAAGATCGGCAGCGATAAGTGGTTCTCACGTCTGTCCAGCGTGACGGTTGACCCCGAAGGCAAGCACGTTTATGCGGTAGATATTGGCGGTGTGTCGTCAGAACAGCACCATGTGCGCGTGTTCGACGCCCAGACCGGAGCGCACCAGCAGGACATCGGCAAACGCGGCAGCGGCCCGGGCGAGTTCAATCTGCCGCGGGATGTGGCCATCGGGGCTGACGGCCGCCTGTACGTGGTGGACGGAGGCAACTTCCGGGTCGTGATTTTCGACAAGAACGGCAAGTACCTGAAAAGCTTTGGCAGCGTGGGCAAGCAGTACGGCCAGTTCGCCCGCCCGAAGGAAGTGGCGACCGACCGCGACGGCAACGTCTACGTCGTCGACGCCGCGTTCGGCAACTTTCAGATCTTCAACCCCGACGGCGATTTGCTGTTGTTCGTCGGCGACCGCAGCGAGCGCGACGGCCCGGCCAAGTACATGCTGCCTTCAGGCATCGCTGTCGATGAAGACGGGCGCGTCTACGTGGTCGACCAGTGGTTCCGCAAGATCGACATTTTTCGGCCGGTTGGGGTCAAGGCGGGGTCCGGTTTCCTGGCTCGTCGGGCCGTGGTGGCGCCAAAGTAGACGGCCACCTTCTCGCTTCCCGAAGGCGGGAAGCTTGCTTCCTGAAAGTTGGATCATCAAAGCGCCCCATGGGCGCTTTTTGCCGCAAAGTGCTCAAGACACCGGGCGTTCGACCCGCGCCCACGTTGCCAGGACACGATGGCACGCTTTCTGCTCAAGAAGAGTTGTCAAGCGAGGCACGGGCCTCGTGCAAAGCCAACCCGAAGTCGGCGGATGCATGAGAATCCTGGGGAGTGCGGAGCCTGGCGCCTACCTACCTACCACCTACAGAATTGAGAGGGCAAGATGAAGATGCCATGGCTTTCGGGCCGTAGAACGTTGGGAGCGGCGTCCGCGAGTTTGCTGGCGGCGCTTCTCTTCACGTTGAGCGGCAATGTGTCTGCGGGTATCGCAGACACCAAGCACAACCTCGGTTCGGGCACTGGCCCGTTGGGGCGCAATCAGGTTTCGGACACCGCTGAAATCTGCGTGTTCTGCCACACGCCACACGGGGCTGACACCTCCGCACCGGCGCCGTTGTGGAACAAGCGCCTGGGCGTCGCTGGCGTGCCAGCAGGCGGCGGCACCTACACCACGTATGCGTCGCTGAACACGCCATCGCTCGATGGTACGGTGGCGGCGGTCGGCTCGATCTCGATGGCCTGTCTGTCGTGTCATGACGGCACCCAGGCGATGGACAACATCATCAATGCCCCTGGCTCTGGCGGCGTGACCGCCGATGGCGGTGGCAACGGTGGCCTGGCCTACACCTGGGCCGGTACTCGCGTCAACGCCGCAGGCGTGGTACAAAACGCTGGTGGTTTCATCGCCAATCTCGGTACCGATCTGTCGAATGATCACCCGATCGGCATCCAGTACTGCGGTGGCGGCCTGACGGGCAGCGGCACGACTGTGTCGGGTGTCTGCAGAGACGGTGACTTCACGACGCTTCAGACCCAGGTGGTCAACGCCAACCAGGTCTTCTGGGTCGACACCGGCGCTGCCGGCAAGCAACGCACCGACCTGCCGCTTTATTCGCGCTCGGGCGCTGACGCCGGCCTCGGCCCCTTGGTCGAATGCGCCAGTTGCCATGACCCGCACGTCAGCGCAGGCCAAGCCGGTCCGACTGGCACTGGCCAGATAGCGGGCGCGACGTTCCTGCGTATTTCCAACGCGTCCAGCGCCGTCTGCACGACCTGCCACGTGAAGTAAGCCAGCACGCCGAGGAGATCAACTCCTCATAGAGCGTGTTCAAGCGGGGCCTGGCGCCAAGGTGCCCGGCCCCGCTGCTTTTGTCAGGCTGCTGATAATGAGGGTCCTGACCTCGACTTGGAGATCCGACTTTGAAGCATCACCCGAGCGTGTTTGGCCCGGTGCTCATGACCCTGGGCCTGATGGTTGCT
>JANOJJ010000519.1:0-3605 GCA_031408155.1 Rubrivivax sp. | reverse complement strand
CAAGGTGGCCGCCGGGCTGGGTGGGCGCAGCACGCGGGCGTGCACCATGCCAGGCAGGCGCAGGTCCTGCACGTAGGCCGCGCCACCGCTCACCTTGGCCGGTATGTCGATGCGCGGCAGCGAGCGGCCGACCACCGTGTGCGCGGCCGCATCGCGCAGCGCGCTGGTGGGCTGGGCGCGCACGTGCAGCACCGGCCCGGCGACCAGTTCGGCGTACGAGACGCTGCGCGTGGCGTCGGCGCGGATGACGCCGTCGGCCAGCGTCAGCTGCTGCGCCGGCACGGCCAGGCGCACGCTGGCGCGCTCGACGAGGATGGCGCGCACCTGGGCCGCTGCATGTCGAATTGCGGCGCCGCTGCTCTGCATCGAAAGGCTGCCGGCGGTGTAGCCCTCGTCGGGCGTGAGCTCGGTGTCGGCGCTGATGATCCGGATGCGCGCCGGCAGCAGCGCCAGTTCCTCGGCCGCGACCTGGGCCAGCGCGGTCTTGATGCCCTGGCCCAGCTCGGCCTTGCCGGTGAAGACGATGACGCTGCCGTCGGCGTCGATGCGGATCCAGCCGTCGAGCAGCGGCGTGGTCTTCAGGCTGCCCGGCAGCTCCGGCGCATCGGCCGCGAAGCTGGCTGGCGGTTGCAGCGCGAAGCTCACCACCAGCGCGCCGCTGCCGGCGAGGAAGCCGCGCCGCGTCGGACCGGCCTGAACGAACACGGTGCTCATGGCTTGACATCCCGTGGCGGCACGCCGGCCTGCATCATCTCGGCTGCGCGGCGCACCGCGCGCAGGATTCGCATGTGGGTGCCGCAGCGGCACAGGTTGGTCGCCAGCGCGCGGCGGATCACGGCCTCGCTGGGCGCCGGGTTGCGCTCGAGCAGGGCCTGCGCCTGCATCATCATGCCGGCGATGCAGTAGCCGCACTGCGCCGCCTGTTCGTCGATGAAGGCCTGTTGCAGCGGCCCGGGCTGCTGCGCCGTGCCCAGGCCTTCGACGGTCTTGACCGAGCGCTGCTGCACCGCCGACAGCGGCAGCAGGCACGACAGCACCGCCTTGCCGTCGAGCATCACGGTGCAGGCGCCGCACTGGCCCAGGCCGCAGCCGAATTTGGCGCCGTTGAGCGCCAGGTGGTCACGCAGCACGTACAGCAGCGGCGTCGCCGGGTCGGCGTCGACGCTGTGCGCCCGTCCGTTGACTTCGATCGTGATCATGGCTGTCGTGCCTGTCGCACCAGGCGCGGCAGATCGACCCAGGCCGGCGCAGCGGTTGCGCTGCGGCGCAGGTAGCCGACGAGGGCGGTGATCTGAGCGTCGGTCAGCGCGTCGCCGAAACCGGGCATCCAGCGGCCCGCCTCGCCGTCGGCCGGCGTGATGCCTTCGCGGATGATGCGGATCAGGCTGCGCGGGTCGGGCGCATGCAGCGCGACCGCCAGCGGCAGCTGCAGCGCGCCGTTGGACGATGCCTTGCGGCCGGCGTCGTGACAACCGGCACAGGCGCCTTGGTAGACCGAAGCGCCGAGCGCCATCGGGGCCGCTTCGTCCGGCGCGGCGGAAGGCACCAGCGGCTGCGCTGTCAGCGGGCCGAGCCGCGCACGGCGCCGGCTGTCCTGCGCGCGTGCCTCGCGCTCGGGAGTCGAGTCGCCCAGGCTCGACACCAGGTAGACCGCCATCGCCCGCACGTCGTCTTCACTGGCGCGCGCCAACGCGTGCACGACCGCCTGCATCGGGCCGCCGGCCACCGCGTGGTCGGCGGTGAGGTCGTTGCGCAGGTAGCTGACGAGCGGCTCCACGCCCCAGGGCAGCGGCGAGGGCGACTTGACGTCGAGTGCCGGCGCGTACCAGCCCTCGACCTCGCCACCGCCGAGCGCGTCGCGGCGGTCCTCGGCGCCGAGCGCGTTGCGCGGCGCGTGGCAGGCGCTGCAATGGCCCAGCGCCTGCACCAGATAGGCGCCGCGGTTCCACTGCGCGCCCTGTGCCGGGTCGGGCTGCCAGGGTGTGGTGTCGAGGTAGAGCGCGTTCCAGATCGCGATCAGCGGCCTGAAGTTGAACGGAAAGCGCAGCTGGTTGGGGCGGTTCTGCGCGTGCACGGGGTCGCGCGTCATCAGGTAGGCGTAGAGCGAGCCGAGGTCGGTTTCGGTCAGCTTGGTGAAGTGGTTGTACGGGAAGGCGGGGTAGAGGTGGCTCCCGTCGCGCGCCAAACCCTCGCGCATGGCGCGCGCGAAGGCCGCCAGCGACCACGCGCCGATGCCGGTCCGCGCATCGGGCGTGATGTTGGTGCCGTGGATGACGCCGAAGGGCGTCGCCAGTTCGACCGCGCCGGCGAAGTCAGGGCCGTCGCGCGCGGTGTGGCAGCCGGCGCAGTTGCCGATCGCGGCCAGTTCGGCGCCGCGGCGGACGGCTGCCGCATCGAACGAGGCCCGCGATGGCGGCGTGATCGGCTCCAGCGCCGGCGCTGCGCCGGCTGCGCTCAGCGCACACAGGGTGACCAGGGCAGCAAAGCCGCGACCGAAGGTGGCCATGGCTTGCCGGCGCAGCCCAATCAATTCCAGCGGCCCTGGGCGCCGCCGACGCTGATGCGCCCGGCGCCGAGCAGCGCGATGGCCAGCGCGACCGTCAGATAGAACGCCTGCAACTCGAGTGCCCAGCCGCCGTTGGGCGTCAGGGCAGTCAACTGCGCGGTGTGAGCCAGCAGCACGGCGACCACCATGTTGATCGCCACCACGAGCGCTGCCGGTCGCGTGAACAAACCGACCAGCAGCAGCAGCGGCGCGACGACCTCGCCCAGGTAGACCGCGTAGCCCAGCGCGCCGGGCAGGCCCGTCTTGGCGACCATCCCGACCACGGTGGCGATGCCGCCTTCAAGCTTGCCGATGCCGTGCAGCAGCATGAGCACGCCCAGCGCGACGCGCAGCAGCAGCTTGGCGGCGTCCTCGGCCCTAACCGGGCCGGCGGCCAGGGTGTTGCGGGACGGATGGTTTGTCGCGAAGGCCATGTCGACTCCTGGCTGCCAGCATCGCCTTTGAGCGGGCGCAAGGCCCGCATCATCGACAGGGCCGCGGACATAGTCTGTACGCTCGCGCACAGGGTCGGGCGGCCGCGTTCGGCCCGCTAGGGCCCGCCAACTCAGGCCCGCAGCCGCGAACCGCGCGGCACCGAGGCCAGCAGGAAGTCGGCTCACGCGCCACCTGCTCGCGCAGGCCGGCCTGCAGGCAGGCGAGGCCGACAGTGGTGCGGTCATGCCGACCGCTTTCGGGCGTGAATACATCACGCCTGGCGAGCGCTACCGTGCACCGTGCGGCCTCAGCCGGTGGTGGACACTGGTGCCATGGCCAGCCCGCTCCGGAAAGACACCATGACTGCTTGTCCCGCCGCCGCGCTGCAATCGCCCTGGGCTGACTCGACCGCGACCGACCGCCTGCCGACAACGCAGATGATGAACCTGCCGAGCGTCGATGCCGGCTTGCGCTATGCCCTGCGCTGGTGGGCCGACACGCTGCCCGGCCTGCTGAGGCGCCATTGCCTCCTGCCCTCTCGCGCGCGCCGTTATGGCGCCAGGTTCGACTCGAGCGCGGCACTTCGCGAGGGCTACGCCGAGTTGTTCGACCTGCGTCACGGCCC
>JANOJJ010000398.1:0-9070 GCA_031408155.1 Rubrivivax sp. | reverse complement strand
GAGCAAGTGCGCCAGAAGCTGACGACCACCTTCCCCACGGCAACGGCTGCGGTGAAGTTGCTGGAAGACCTTGGCATCGTCACCGAGCTGACCGGGCTGAAGAAGAACCGCTGCTTCAGTTACGCCGCGTATGTCGAACTGCTGGCTGACGGAACATGAGGGCACGTGACGGGCACATGGCGGCGCCCGAGCGACTGCGCCTGGGTCGCAACACCGTAGGCGGCGAACTGACGGGGTTCATCCGCAGCGGACTTGAGGTGGCGACGTTTCGTGGGAGCGTGAGGTGGCCGACCACATCGAGGTTGCCACCATGTTCGAGTTCTCCACCATCAGCGGTCGCGTCATTGAGGCCAGGCGCTACACGAACCGATGGCCACGCCTCAATGAGCCCGACCCGGCGTCCTCATCGTTGCCGTACCCTTGGCAGTTCTCTACGTGCCCATCATGGTCGTGGCCCGTTGGCTGGTACGGGCATACCGCGCGTCGTCCTCACGCGAATGACGGCCAGCGGTCAACTGGAGCGGGCTGCACGCGGCCTGTACCGCCTGCCGGACGCCAGCAGTTCCGAGTATGAAGGCCTGGTGACGGTGGCCCGCAAGGTGCCACAGGCGGTGATCTGCCTCCTGAGCGCGCTTCAGTTTCATGGGCTGACCACTCAACTGCCGTGGCAGGTCTGGATCGCCATGCCTCGCGGAAGCCACGTGCCGCGACTCGACCACCCGCCCATCAAGATGGTGCAGTTCACCGGCGAGGCCTACACACAGGGCATCGAGATCCACGAGCGTGACGGTGCCACGCTGCAGGTGGACGGGGCGGCCAAGACAGTTGCAGACTGCTTCAAGCACCGCAACAAGGTCGGTATCGACGTGGCGCTGGAAGCGCTCAAGGACGCCCGATCCCCAGATCGAAAGGACGGCAGGGCCAGCTTCGACGACCTGTGGCGCTGCGGTGGACTTTGTTGACGCCGGGCATCCGGCGCTGATGCGGATGTGGGCGAAGCGCCAGATCGCTGACTCGCGAACCTCGTGGCGCCGACCAGCCTCGACCTGCTACTTCGCAGCGCGGAACGCAGCCTCTACAGCGCGCACCAGGGAAGGATGCAGCGTGCCGAGCCGAGGGTTCTGACCATGGGGTGCAGCGGGTGGCACCGAGAACCATTCGGTGGTGTAGGGAAGATCGACAGCTTGTCTGAGGTCGAACTTCGTGTCGTAGCTCAGCCCTGCCGCCCGAAATGCCACGGGATTGCGGTCCCGCAAGATCGAGAACTCGCCGCGGTGCAGCGTCGTGGTGCGCAGACTGGTGCCGTAGGCCACGCGCACGGTGAACTCGGGCGCGTCGTCGTCGAAGACCGCAAGTACGAGTGCCGGGCGCGGTTTGGGGCGTGGCGTGATGTTGTCGGGAAAGTGGCACCAGACGATCTCGCCGGCGGTGGGCTCAGCCCACCACTGTGCAGTCACGTGGGCTCCACCTCAAACAGGCTGGAGCGCACTGAGCGCTTCTTGCCTTGCGGCGCCTGCTTTCTGACCTGCCGCAGCTGGCTGGCCGTCAGCGGACCTTCATCGGCGTCGTACTGAGGCAGCAGCCTGACTGCCATGTCGTGCAAGGCGAGGTGGATGGCCTGGGTCTCGTCGACACCCAGGCGCTCTGCGAGGCGTTTGGCGGTGTCACGCGTCACGCCGGTGGCGCTGTCCGCTGGCCGATAGCGAAACGCAATTTGATCGGCAGTGCTGCGAGCAATCATCAGAGTTGCCTCGAGGAGTGGATATCTCGAAGATATCCAAACAGACAAGTGCTGTCAAGAACCTTGCTCCGCCAAATGGCCCGCAGGCAGTCAGCCGCAGGTGACGGTGGCCCGCAAAGTGTCGCAGGCGGTGATCTGCCTGCTGAGCGCGCTGCAGTTTCATGTGCTGACCAGCCAACTGCCGTGGCAGGTCTGGATCGCCATGCGTCGCGGAAGCCATGGTCCGCGACTCGACCACCCGCCCATCAAGATGGTGCAGTTCACCGGCGAGGCCTACACACAGGGCATCGAGACCCACGAGCGTGACGGTGCCACGCTGCAGGTGTATCTGCTGAACGTCGCCAAGGCCAACGGCACAGACTTCAACCTGGTGCTGGTCCGCTTCGCACTGGAGCGGCTGTGGTATCGCCTGTCCACCTCGGCCCATGCAGACCGCTTCATTCTGAAGGTGTTCGCGCTCGTGGCGTCCACGCTTCGGGGACCGGTTCATTCTTGCCCTTGGCAATCTCGATTGGCTTGGCGCCATAGCGCAGTGCCGCCACCCCTGCATGCCCGATGGCGAGGGCAGATCCGTTCGCGTAAGCTGCCGTGAAACCAGGGAGCGGACGGCCAGAGACCACAACAGGCCTGGCCCCGGAGGATGTTGCAGTGACGGTGATCTCGTTCGAGAAGCACCTGCCGCGGTTGTTCCTGGAGCAGCTCGAGCGCCACGACGACGACCAGCCTTTCACGCTGCGGATGTCGGCTGCGGTCATGATGACCGACATCTCGGGCTTTTCGGCGCTCGCGCTGAGCCTCACGCGCGAAGGCGCGCATGGGGTCGAGACGCTGCAGCAGACGCTCGACACCTACTTCGGGGCACTCGGCGCGGTGGTGGCTCGCTTCGGTGGCGATATCTCCACCTTTGCCGGCGACGCGGTGATCGCCGTCTGGCCGGCGCAGGTCGACGCTGCAAGTGCTGCCGACCTGGCCGTCCACTGTGCGCTGGCCATCCAGCGCGAGGCCAGCGGCTGGTGGCAGGGCCGCACGCTCAACCTCACGCAGCGCATTGCCGTCAGCCATGGCGAGCTGCTGATGTCCAAACTCGGCGGCGCCGCCGGCAAATGGCTGAACGTGTTTGCCGGCGTGCCCGTGATCGACGCCGGACGAGCCTGCGACGTGACCACACCGGGCCAGGTGCTGGTGACGTCGTCGGTTGCCCGGCTGCTCGGCGGGCGGCTGCACGGTGAGCCCGCAGTCGACGGCTGCCTGCGCGTCGTCCGGCTCGACGCCGGCTCGGTCGCGTTGCAGGCTGGCGCAGCGGTGCTGCCGCAACTCGGGCCGGCCCGGCTTGCGCCCTATGTGCTCGACGTGCTGGTGCGCCGGGCCAGTGCCGGGCACGACGAGTGGCTGGCCGAGTTCCGCGTCGTCACCGTCATGTTCGTCAAGCTCGACGACGTCGAGTTCGATCGCGCCGATGCACCCGAGCGGCTGCAGGCCATGACGCACACGATCCAGCACGCGGTGCACCGCTATGGCGGCGTGTTGCCCTACGTGCAGATGGACGACAAGGGGCTGAACTTCATCATCGCCTTCGGCATCCCGACGGCGGCCTACGAAGATGACGCAGCGCGCGCCCTGGCCACCGGGCTGGAGATCCAGCGCGCCCTGCGCATGGCCGGCATGCGGCCGTCGATCGGCGTTGCCACCGGCGTGCTGTACTGCGGCGAGTGTGGCGCCGAACATCGGCGGCAATATTCGATGATCGGGCCGGCGATCAACTTCGCGGCCCGCCTGGCGGGCGCCGCGCCGGACGACCTGCTCAGCGACGAGCAGACCTGCAAGGCTGCCGGCGACCGGCTGAGCTTCACGATCGCGCGCAACGTGCTGAACAAACACGCCGACTCGGCGGTGCTCGCCTTCCGTCCGGAATGGCGCGAGCGGCCGCCGGCCAGCGAGCGCGTCAGCGCGATGGTCGGGCGGGCGGCCGAACTCGATCAGTTGGTCGATGCCTTGCTCGCCGCAGCGGGCGGTGCAGCAGCCGGCGCGCGGGTGCTGGTCGTCGGCGAGCCCGGCATCGGCAAGTCGCGCCTGCTGCGCGAGCTGTGCAGCCGGGCCGAGACGGCGGGCCTGGGCGTGATCGTCGGCGAAGCCCAGGCGATGGAGCGCAACACGCCGTACTTTCTGTGGCGCGATGTGCTGCGCGTACTGCTGGCGCGCCTGGCCCTGCCCGGCGAGCCCTGGCGCGATACCGTGCAGCGGCAGCTGTACGACGATCCGCTGCGCCTGCCGTGGGCGCCGCTGCTCAACGATATCCTGCCGCTGGCTCTGCTCGATACCGACCTGACGCGCGACATGCGCGGCACGGCGCGCGCCTCGTCGATCCAGGCCCTGCTGCTACACCTGGTTGAGCGTGCGGGCGCCGGCGGTCCGCTGGTGCTGCTGATGGGCGACCTGCACTGGATCGATGCCTTGTCGGGCGGCGTGCTGCTGGCGCTGGCCGAACGCTTGCCGGGCTTGTCCATCGTCGCCAGCTCGCGGCCGCTCGAGTCGCACGACAACGCAGCGGCGCAGGACTTCTGCGGTCACCCGGCGCTGCAGCGCATCGAGCTCGGCGCGCTCGACGAAACCCAGAGCGCCGACATGGTCGGCCGGCTACTCGGCGTGGCGCAGGTGCCGGCCGAGCTGAGCCGCCTGATCCACGGGCGCTGTGACGGCAACCCGTTCTACATCCAGCAGCTGACGCTGGCCCTGCGCGAGGCGGGGCAGATCGAGATCGTCGGCGCGCGCTGCAACCTCAAGGACAACATCGCCGAGCGCGTGGCGCATGCGCTGCCGGGCACGCTGCGCGGCGTCATCACCAGCCGGGTCGACCGCCTGCCCGACGAACAGCAGCTGCTGTTGAAGGTGGCCAGTGTCTTCGGACGCGTGTTCTCGGGTGCCGGCCTGGCCGCGGCCCACCCGCTGGCGCAGCAGGGCCAGCGCATCGTCGAGCTGCTGGCGGGCCTGGCCGGCAGCAACCTGGTTGCGCGCGAGCTGGCGGCGGGCGACGACGGCTACGCCTTCTCGCACGCCCTGGTGCTGGAGGCTATATACGACTTGCTGCCGCTGGCGCAGCGCAAGCGGCAGCACCGACGCATTGCCGACTGGCTGGAAGAGCAGCATGGCGCGCTGATGGCGGGTTTCTTCGGCCTGCTGGCCAACCACTGCCTGCTGGCCGAGGAGTTTGCGCGCGCGCTCAACCACCTCGAAGGTGGTGCGCAGACCGCGTTCCGCCATTCTGCCTACCGCGAGGCCATCACGCACATCCAGACCGCCCAGCGCGTCGCGCGCGAGCGCCAGCTGGATGCCGATCTGCTGCGCCAGGCGCGCTGGCAGGGTCTGCTCGGCGACAGCCACCACGAGCTGTCGGAGTACGGACAGGCACGTGTCCACTACGCGCAGGCGCTGGTGTTGCTGGGCAAGCCCTATGCGCCCGGGCCGCTGGCCCGCGTCGGCGGCATCCTGTCCAACCTGGCGCGCCAGGCCACCGCCCGCTTGCGGCGCCCGATCGGTGCGCCGCCGGGCGACGAGCACGCATCCGCCGCGCTCGGTCTGGCCTCGCACGCCTACGCGCGGCTGGCCGAGATCTGCTATCACGAGAACAACCCGCTGGCTGTACTGCACCTGACGCTGCTGAGCGTGACCGACGCCGAACGCGGCGGCGCGAGCTCCGAGCTGAGCGCGGGCTACGGCGCGCTGGCCATCGCCTTCGGACAGGCCGGGCTGTCCGGCGTCGCGCGACACTATGCGCAGCGCGCGATCAGCCTGGCCGAGGCCCATCCGACCGACGTCAACGGCATCGCCTATGCCCACCTGTTGGCGATGGTGCACGCCAGCAGCCAATGCGACTGGGTCGTGCTCGAGGCCAGCGGCACGCGCTCCGAGGCGCTGTATGCCGGGCTCGGCGACGGTTTGCGCCGCGCCTCGGTGCATGCCCTGTTGCTGGCAGGCGCCGTCCAGCGCGGTCACTACGAACAGGCGCAGCGGCTACTCGACACGATGGCCGGTTATCTGGCGTCCGGCGCACCCGAGCGCGTGTCCGGCTGGATGCGCGACAGCCGGCTGAACATCGCCATTGCCCGTGGCCAGGTCGCGCGTGCCGACGTCCAGGACCATGCGCGTGGTGCCGAGTTGATCGAGTCGCTGGTCGACCGCTTGATGGCCTATGGCACCTGTGCGGCGGCGTGGATGCGGCTGGGCCAGCCCGCGGCGGCGCTGGCGGCGGCCGAACGCGGGCTCGAACTGCTGCTCGGCCGCGCGCCGGTGGCCGGTGCGGGCTATGTCTTCGGCCCGCTGGGCGTGGTCGAGACCCTGCTCGGTGTGCCCGAAGCAGCCGCGGCAGACCACGCCGCCAGGACGGCGCGCGCCTGCGCCATGCTCGAGACCTACACCCAGCAAGTGCCCAGCACCAGGCCGCGTGGTTTCTTCCTGCTGGCCTGTCAGGCCGAACAGCGCGGCGCGCCCAAGCGAGCCCTGGCGCTGTGGCGGCGCGCGGTGGCGGCCTCGGTGCAACTGGCCATGCCCTACGATCAGGCCGCCGCGCTGCAGGCCCTGGGGCAGCGCCTGCCGGCGGGCAACCGCGAGGCAGACCAGGCGCGTGCGATCTTCGCCACGCTGCAAGTGCCGCCGCCGGCTCTGTTCCAACCCCGCGCGGTGCGCTGACGACAGGAGACCATGCCATGACACGACGCAAGATCGCGATCCTGGGTGGCGGCATGGCCTCGCTGACGACGGCCTACCAGCTCACGCGCACCGAGGCGCTGCGCGCCCGGCACGAGGTCACCGTCTATCAGATCGGCTGGCGCCTGGGCGGCAAGGGGGCCACCGGCCGCAGCGAAGACGGCCGAATCCTCGAGCATGGCCTGCACATCTGGTTCGGCTACTACGACAACGCCTTTCGCATGCTGCGCGAGGTG
Source organism: Rubrivivax sp. (assembly GCA_031408155.1). Lineage (GTDB taxonomy): Bacteria > Pseudomonadota > Gammaproteobacteria > Burkholderiales > Burkholderiaceae_C > Rubrivivax. The sequence continues at coordinate 2,392 of JANOJJ010000398.1, read as the reverse complement.
TTCCGCGATTGGCAGCGCGACCCCGCACATCCGCTGCGCAGCTGGCGCGATGCGCTCGAGCCCCACTCGTTCACGCCCGTCGGGCCTGATTTCTTTCCGCTCAACTGGCCGCTGAACGACGGCACACCGGGCGACGGGCATGTGTTCTGGACGCCCTGGCAGGCCTTCACGCAGGTGCTGGGTATGCTGGAGGCGACCGCGCGCAGCTGGCACGAAGCGCGTGAAGAGCAGGGCCAGCCGCACGCCAGCCCGGTGACCGTGGCGCCGCATGTGGCGGCTCACCTGGACCAGTCCGATGCCGACTCCACGATCCAGGGCCGCCGCTTCGAGCATGCCCATCACGCGCTGCAGGCGTCGTCGTCCTGGGCGCGGGCCATCGGGGCCACCCACCACGGCCCGTTGAAGCATCACCTGCCGAGTCTGGCCGACCTGGTCGGCCAGACCTCGATCGCGTTTGCCCAGAGCCTGCCGCCGGACGGGGGCGATGCCGGACAGCGCCTGATGCACGAACTGCTCGACATCGCGCGCGGCTTCGTGCGCGGCTTCGTGCACGACTTCATGGTCGACGGCAAGACTGCGCGCGAGGTCGACGCATTCGAGTTCCGCGCCTGGCTGGTCAGCCATGGCACCGACCCCGGGATTGCCGCGCAGTCGTTCATCACGCGCGCGCTGTACGACACCATGTTCCAGTACGACGACGGCGACCTGGCGCGGCCGAGTTACGCTGCCGGCACCGCCGTGCAGGTCATCCTGCGCATGTTCGGCTGCACCAAAGGCGCCGCACTGTGGGAGATGCAGGCCGGCATGGGTGAGGTCGTGGTCTCGCCGCTGTATCAGCTGCTGAAGTCGCGCGGCGTGCAGTTCCGCTTCTTCCGCGAGGTCACGCGGCTGGCGCTCGACCCGTCGCGCAGCCGCGTGGCGCAGGTGCACCTGACGCGGCAGGCCGACACGCTGGGCGCCGACTACGAGCCGACCTTCAAGATGAAGGGCCTGGACTGCTGGCCCGGGCAGCCGTTCTGGGACCAGTTGAAGAACGGACAGATGCTGCGCGAGGCCGGGGTCGATTTCGAGTCCCCCTGGTCGACCGCCGAACCGGCCGGGCACGAGGTGCTGCAGTCGGGCACCGACTTCGACCAGGTGGTGCTCGGCATCTGCCTGGGTGCTTTCAAGAAGCTCAATGCCGACCCGACGCTGGCCGACGAGTTGACGGCGGCCCGTCCGGCCTTCAAGGCGATGACCGAAAGCTTCTCGCTGTTACCGTCGATGGCGCTGCAGCTATGGTCGGACCGCTCGCTGGCGGGGCTGGGCTGGACCCTGCCCAAACCGGCCATGGTGGCTGGTGTCGAGCCGCTGGATATCTGGGCCGACATGTCGCAGACGCTGGCCTACGAGCCCGACGCCGGGGCGGCGTCGGTGCACTACCTGACGGGGGTGCTCGACAGCCGGGCCTTCTGCCAGCCGCGCAGCGCCAGCAGCACGCAGCGCGACGCGCAGGCCGCGCTGACCGCGACCTGCCAGGACTGGCTGGCCGCGCAGGGGCCGCGCCTGTGGCCGCAGGCGGTGCTGCCCGATGGCCGCTTCGACTGGAACGTGCTGCTGGCCGACAGCAGCATCACCGGCCCGGCGCGCATCCAGGCCCAGGTCGTGCGCGCCAATGTCAGCCCGGCCGAATGCTGCGTGGTCTCGGCCGCCGGGCAGACGCAGTGGCGGCTGAAGGCGCAGGCCTCGGGCTTTGCCAACCTCGCGCTGGCCGGCACCTGGGTCGACACCGGCTTCAACACCGAATGCATCGAAGCCGCGGTGATGAGCGGCATGCAGGCTGCGCGCGCGCTGTGCGGTGAGCCCGTGGTCGTGCTGGCTGAAGACCTGCTGCAGCGACCGGGCCACGGCCTGGCGGCGCTGGCCGAGCCCTTGCATGCGCTGGAAGAAGTCAGTGCCTTCGTCGAACGCCAGCTGCACCGGATCGCGCACTGGCTGCAGCTGGACGGCAGCAGCCCCGCACCGCTTCCTCGCTCGGGCCCGAAACCATGAGCAGCACCAGCGCAACGTCACGCAAGAAGATCGCGATCCTCGGCGGCGGCGTCGGCGCCATGACGACCGCGTTCGAGCTGACGCAAGAGCCCGGCTGGCAGGACAAGTACGAGATCACGGTCTACCAGCTGGGCTGGCGCCTGGGTGGCAAGGGCGCCAGCGGGCGCGATCCGGACCAGGGCTCGCGCATCCTCGAACATGGCCTGCATGTCTGGGCTGGCTATTACGACAACGCGTTTCGCGTCATGCGCGAGTGCTACGACGCGCTGCAGCGACCGCCCAGCGTGCCGATCCGCGAAGCGATATTCCAGCACGAGCTCCACCGGAAGATCGACTCGCCGCCGCTCGAACATCGGCGTCC
>JANOJJ010000384.1:0-1664 GCA_031408155.1 Rubrivivax sp. | reverse complement strand
GGCTGGCCGACGAGTTGGGCTTCACGCTGCTCTTCACCGAACACGACATGAGCGTGGTGTTCGGCCTGGCCGACCGCATCTCGGTGCTGCATCACGGCGAGATCATCGCCGACGGCAGCCCCGAGCAGGTGCGCGGCAACGCCGAAGTCAAGCGCGTCTACCTTGGCCACGAGCACGACGCGCTGCAGGCGCCCGGGTTCGGCTACGGCGCGGCCGGCCGCGCGGCCCGGCGCACACAGGAGCCGTCGTGACCGTGCTGCTCGAAGTGCGCGGCCTGTGCGCCTGCTACGGACTGAGCCAGGTCCTGTTCGGCGTCTCGCTCGACGTGGCGCAGGGCGAAGTGGTGGCCCTGCTCGGCCGCAACGGCGTCGGCAAGTCGACCACCATGCGCGCCATCCTCGGCCTCACGCCTGCGCGCAGCGGCTCGGTGCGCTGGAAGGGACGCGAGATCAGCCGCCGCGAGCCGCACCTCAACGTGGCCGACGGCATCGGCTTCGTGCCCGAGGACCGGCGCATCTTTTCCGACCTCACGCTGTGGGAGAACCTGGACGTGGCGCGGCGCCCGGCGCGCGCGGGCGCCGGCTGGACCGAGCAACGCGTCTTCGAGCTGTTTCCCGATCTGGCCGGCATGGGCGAACGCCGCGGCGGGCTGCTCAGCGGCGGCCAGCAGCAGATGCTCACCATCGCGCGCAGCCTGATGGGCAACCCGCAACTGCTGCTGCTCGACGAGCCGTCCGAGGGCCTGGCGCCGCTGGTGGTGCAGAAGGTGCGCGAGGCCGTGCTGGCGCTCAAGGATGCCGGCATATCGATCGTGCTGGCCGAGCAGAACCTGGACTTCGTGCTCGCCGTCAGTGACCGCGTGCACATCCTCGACAAGGGTGCGGTGGTGCATACCGGAACGCCGGCGCAGCTGCGCGAGGATCCCGCGCTGCTCGAGCGCCATCTGTCGGTGTAGCGGACTTGCGACTGGCCCAGCCTCATCGGCGGCCGCTGCGACAACGAAACGGGGGCTGCCGCGCGCATCGATCGCTTTTCGACACCAGCCCCTTGCAAGACTGCACATGCGCGCAGGGCGGCTGCGCACGTACGATGCAGGCCCGGCACCCGAAACACCCATGCGCACTTTCGACCGCCATCCGACGCACGGCGTCCGTCTTGCGGCCCTGCTGCTGTCCTTCTGTTGCCGGGCCGGGCTGCTGCTGAGCGTCGCCCTGCCCCTGCCGGCCGACGCTGCACCGCAGTCGGCGCTGGCGGGACTCCAGGGCACGGTCACCAGCGTGGTCGATGGCGACAGCCTGTGGGTCACGCCGACGGCTGGAGGCAAGGCCATCGAGGTGCGCCTGGCCGGCATCGACGCGCCCGAGATCTGCCAGCAGCATGGCCAGGAGGCGAGGCGCTACCTGGCTGAACTGGTGCTCAAGCAGCCGGTGCGCCTGCAGGTGGCGGGCAGCAACGCCAGCCGCGACACCTACGGCCGCACGCTGGGCACGCTGTTCCTGGGTCATGTCGAGGTCAACCGCCTGCTGGTCGAGGAAGGCCACGCCTGGAGCATTCGCACCAAGTGGGACCGCGGCCCCTACGTGGCGCAGGAGCGCATGGCACGCGCGCTCAGCCGCGGCCTGCACAAGGCCGGCTCGGCAGCCCTCGAGCCGAAGGACTTCCGC
>JANOJJ010000510.1:0-2102 GCA_031408155.1 Rubrivivax sp. | reverse complement strand
CGAGTGCGCCTTCTGTGCCCTGCCGGCAGAGCGCGTGCTGTTCCGAAACGATGCCGTGGTCGCCGTGCGGGACGCGTACCCGGTCACACCGGGGCATACGCTGGTGATTCCCGTTCGCCACGTCGCATCGTTCTTCGATGCGACGCCGGCGGAGCGCGAGGCGATGCTTGCACTGCTGGACGCGGCAAAGCAGCAGCTTCAGGCCGAGTTCGGCCCCGCCGGCTACCACATCGGCATCAACGACGGCGAAGCGGCCAGGCAGACCATCGGACACCTGCACATGCATTTGATCCCCCGGTATCCCGGCGACAGGCCCGACCCGCGCGGCGGCGTGCGCTGGGTCATTCCGGACAAGGCCGACTACTGGACTGAACGGGACCGGGCGCAGCCGACATGAAGACCGCCATCGAAGTCCTGGATGCCTTCGAAAGCATCCGCCGCGCGCAACGGGCGGGCGTCTACGCACCGCACAAGCCGCTGCTGATCCTGCTGGCATTGGCCCGGGTGCAGCGAGGCGAGCCGAGGATGGTCGAGTTCACGGCCATCGATGCGCTGCTGACGCAACTGCTGGCCGAGTTCGGACCCAGCAGCGCCGCCAAATCTCGCCACTACCCCTTCTGGCACCTGGCCACGGATGGCCACGGCGCGCTGTGGGACCTGAGCGGGCCGCGCGAAGTCCTGAGGCGCCCCGCCGGCGCCACGCCCAGCCTGGGCGAACTGCGGGAGCATCACATCAAGGCAGGCTTCCCCGCCGACGTCGATGAGGCCCTGCGCCACATTCCCGGCCTGCTGCAGGCAGTGGCGGCGCGGGTGCTCGACACCTACTTCCCTGCGACCCTGCACGCCGACATCGTGGCCACGCTGGGCCTGGACCTCGACGGCGCCAGTGAGCTGCGCGATGGGGCACCATCCTCTGACGAGTACGCCACCGCCGAACGGCGCAGGCGCAACCCCGGCTTTCGAGAGCGGGTGCTGCGCGCCTACGAGTACCGGTGCTGCGTCTGCGGCTTCGACCTGCGCATCGGCCACACACCGGCCGGCTTGGAGGCCGCGCACATCCAGTGGCATCACGTGGGCGGGCCCGACATCGAGCCCAACGGCCTGTCGCTGTGCGCGCTGCACCACAAGCTCTTCGACCTGGGCGTGTTCACCGTCGAACCAGCCGAGCACCGCGTCGTCTTCAGCCAGCACGCGATCAGCGGCGGCCGCGGCATGGAAGGCGAGCTTCAATTCCACGGGCGCGCGATCCATGCGCCGCAGCATGCTGATCTGCTTCCGGCGCCTGAGTTCCTGGCGTGGAACACGAAGAACGTGTTCAAGACGCCTGCTCGGCAGGTCTTGCTGGCCGGGGCTACGACCCGCGCAGCACGCTGAACTCCCTGAACAGCCGCGCGGGCAGCGGCGTTTGCAGTTGCCAGACGATGCTCATGGGTCGGTCGCCTTCGGCCGACTCCAGCATCGCGCGCCCGCAGGCGCGGTACGCATCACCCTTGCGTGGCCGCACGAAGAGCTGGAACTGCCAGCCGTTGGTCGAACTTTCCAGATAGCGCCGGCCTCCGGGCGTGTCAGGGCCGGCGCTGTTCTGTGTCTGCCAGTGGAAGCGCTCGGCGCTGATCGCGTAGTCGTGGTACGCGATGCGGTCGTGGTAGCCCTCGCTCTTGTCGAGGGTTACGAACAGCAGCTCGGTCTGGCGGCTGGTCAGCGGCAGCACACCGGCCTGGAATGGCGCGCGGCGCGCCGCCGTCAGCCAACCCACCGCCGTGAGCACCTCGCGCGCGCCATAGGCGGCATGGAGGCACAGTGGCGTGTCTTCGAGTCCAGGCAAATCCTTGGCGCTCAGGGTGCTGCGAGCCTGCAGCAGACCTGAAAGCTCGACCAGCTCGTCGGCGATAGCCGCGTGGCGCTCGATGCGTGCGATGAAGACGTCGGGGCCTGCCGCCTGCTCGTGCCGGCCATCAATTTGATAGGCCAGCATCTGCACACCCATCGAATACTTCGCATCAAGCGCCGCCGGGAGGCCCTGGCGCATACCGACAGCGGCCATCACGCCGAGCCGACATGGATCGTCCACATGCAGCAGGTCACCGAAGCGGCGGCTGAAG
>JANOJJ010000508.1:0-2866 GCA_031408155.1 Rubrivivax sp. | reverse complement strand
CTGGCCAGCGCAGCGACTTGTGCCGTGCTGAGCGCGCGAATCTGATTCGTGCCCAAGGCTGCCAACTGGTCCGAGCCCAGCGCGGCCAGTTGGCCGTCGGTCATGGCACGGATCGAAGCCGTGCCCAGCGCAGCCAGATCTTCGGTCGCCAGCGTGCTGACCTGTGACGTGGTCAACCCCGGCACCTGGGTCGTGGTCAGCGCAGCGAACTGCGCCGTGCTCAGGGCGTTGAGGTCCTCGCTATCCAATGCGGCGAGTTGCGTCGTGCTCAAGGCCCGCACCTGCCGGCTGGTCAGCGCCGGGAACTGGTCCGAGCCCAGGGCGGCGAACTGTTCACTGCTGATCACGCGCACTGCGGCGCTGGCCAGTGCAGCAAGGTCGGCGGTCTCGAGGGCCGCGAACGCAGCCGTGCCGATGGCCGACACCTGTGCGCTGCTGATGGCGGCCGCCTGCGCGGTGGTCAGCGCCACGATCTGCGCACTGCTGAACGACGCCCAGTCGTTCGAGCTCAGGGCCCGGATTGTCGCGGTCGACAGCGAGGCGATCTGGCTGGTGCTCAGGCTCGTGATGAAAGAGGTTGTCATCGTTGCGTCCTCGGTAGGTGCTGCTGCAGCTGCTGGCAAGTCGTGGCCCGAATCGACCGGGCCGGACACCAACAAAGGTGCGCCGACCCCGCTTCCCGGGGTTGTGCTGACGGCATATCGGCTGCTTTGCGACAACAATTGAGCGGGAACTGGCGTGCAGGCTGTTGCCAGCCGCACAGTTGAGCGCAGATGCCAAAAAGGGTGGGACTTCGGAGGTCGGCTGATCGAGCGCCCGAGGACCGGACAGCCCCTTGACAGCCTGTTCAGCCCCAGGGCCTGTGCTCAGGCGCGACAGCACGACCGCACGACAGCACGACACCGTCACGACGCCTGGCGCGCGCCCGGCCAGGGCAACGCTGCATCCAGTGTCAGGACGGGTCGGCCAGAAAGAGCTGTTGCACGTCGCTGAGGAAGTTGTAACCGCGAGCCGTCGGCAGCAGCCGCGAGCCCTGGCGGTGCAGCCAGCCGCGCGCCAAGGCTTGATCCAGGGCCGGCTCGAGCACCTGCAAGCCCAGGCCCGTGCGCTCGGGCAGCAGTGCCAGCTCAAACCCATCGGCCAGGCGCAAGGCGCCGAGCATGAACTCGAACGGCAACTCGTCCACCGTCACCAGCTGCTCGTTCGACACCGCCTGGCCAGCCTGCGCGTGGCGCATGTAGGCCGCCGGCTCACGCCAGCGCACCTGGCGCACGATGCGGTCCGGGAACGACAGCTTGCCATGGGCACCGGCTCCGATGCCCAGGTAGTCACCGAACTGCCAGTAGTTGAGGTTGTGCGAGCAACGATGGCCAGGGCGCGCAAAGGCCGAGACTTCGTAGCGCGCCAACCCGCTGACGCCGGTGCGCTGGCTGATCAGATCCAGCATGTCGCTGGCCAGATCGTCGTCGGGCAACCTCGGCGGCGGGCGGGCAGCAAAGGCGGTATTGGGCTCGATCGTCAGGTGATAGATCGACAGGTGCGGCGGGGCGAAGGCCAGCGCCTGGTCAAGGTCGGCGCCCAGCCCGGCGAGATCCTGCCCGGGCAGGGCGTACATCAGGTCGATGTTGAAGGTGTCGAAGGCGGTGGCTGCTTCTTCGACCGCGGAGCGCGCCTGGGCCGCGTCATGGACACGACCAATGGCCTGCAGGCAGCGATCGTCGAAACTCTGCACGCCGATCGACAAGCGCGTGACACCGGCCGCGCGAAAGGCCCTGAAGCGTTCGCGCTCGAAGGTGCCGGGGTTGGCCTCGAGCGTGATCTCGCAGCCAGGCTCGAGCGGCAGGCGGGCGCGAATGTCGCCCAGCAAGCGGTCGATAGCGGCAGGCGAGAACAGGCTGGGCGTGCCGCCGCCGATGAAGACGCTGAGAACACGCCGACCCCAGACCTGCGGCAAGGACGATTCGAGGTCGGCCACCAGCGCGTCGACGTATTCGGCCTCGGGCAGAGCGCCTGCGCCCGGTCGCTCATGCGAGTTGAAGTCGCAGTACGGACACTTGCGCAGACACCAGGGCAGGTGCACGTAGAGCGACAGCGGCGGCAAGGCGGCGAGCTTGACCGACCCCTTGCGCACCAGCCGTACGGGACTGCCGCCGTGGTCAGCCAAGGTTCCAGGCCTCCTGCAGGCGCAGCCGCATCTGTGCGGCGGCCAGCGTGCGGTGGCTGTGGCGGTTCTTCAGCGTGGGGTCGAGTTCGGCCACGCTGGCACCCAACGGCGGGATCCACAGCAGCGCGTCGTAGCCGAAACCACCCGCGCCACGCGGTGCGCTCAGCACCTCACCGGCCCAGCGGCCGCACGTCACCAGCGGCTCGGGATCAGCCGCATGGCGCAGCGCGACCAGGGTGCTGACGAAGGCGGCGCGGCGGTCGCCCTGGGCGGCCATGCGCTGCAGCAGCAAGGCGTTGTTGGCGGCGTCCTGGGCCCGGCGAAGGGTCTCGCGATCGCCGTCGACGCGCGGCGCCGGCGCGTAGCAGGCCGAGGCCACACCGGGCGCGCCGCCGAGCGCGGCGACACACAGGCCGGAATCATCGGCCAGCGCCGGCAGGCCGCTTGCCGCAGCGGCGTGGCGTGCCTTGGCCAGGCCGTTTTCGATAAAGGTGTGGTGCGGCTCCTCGGCTTCGGCGATGCCCAGGCTGCCCTGCGTCACCAGCTCGATCCCCAGGCCGCCGTTGACGAAAAAGGCGATAATCACTGGGCTTACTCCTGGTCGAGGATCGAGTGGAAATGATGGTCGGCAGTGAGGCCGGCGATGCGCTGCCGCACTTCCGGCCGGTTGAGGAACAGTGGTCTGAACACCGGCGGCTGAAG
>JANOJJ010000341.1:0-6428 GCA_031408155.1 Rubrivivax sp. | reverse complement strand
CCTTGCGCGAACATGTGCCGCCGCGGACGGTCTGGCGCAACGTGGGCAAGTTGGCCAAGTCGCTGTCGGTCCATCGGCAAGGCTTGTGGGCGTGAGAGTCGGCTCGGGATCCGCGATCATGGGCTGCAGACCGCCTGCCAGGTGCCGTCGTTCGCCTGCGTCAGCCGTGGAGTTGTCCGTGCCCCCGTTGCACTCTTGGCTATGGACGATTGACAACGCCCCTGCGCTCGCTTTACGATATCCTAAATCGTAAAGAAGGAGTGCGCATGTCGGAGCCAACCACTATTTCAAGCAAAGGCCAAGTCACTGTGCCGCGCGACGTTCGCGAGCGGCTCGGTCTGCAGGCCGGGGACAAGATCGCCTGGTCGATGCTGAGCAACGGCACCATCGTCCTGCGACCCAAGACGCGCCGCCTCGCCGACTTGGTGGGCATCCTGACGCAGCCGGGGCAGCCAGGCGTTTCCGTAGACGAGATGCGCTTGCCTGAATGAGCATCGCCATCGACACGAACGTCCTTGTTCGGATTCTCGTCCAAGATCCGACGGCGCCGAACCAGTGCGCCGCAGCGCGACGACTCGTCACCGACGCAACAGCAGCGGGCGAGCCTTTGCTTGTGAGCCTGTGCGCGCTGCTCGAGACCGAGTGGGCTCTTCGCAGCCGCTACCGGGTGAGCCGCAAGGCGATGGTGGCCGCCTTCATCTCGATGCTGGAGACGCCCGGAATCGAGTTCGAGCATGACGCCACGGTGGAAGAGGCGCTCTACCTGCTCGACCAGTTTCCGTCCGCGGACTTCGCCGACTGTCTTCTCGTAGCCCGAGCAACACACCTGGGTCGCTCGCGCTTCGTGACCTTCGACGCTGGCGCTGCACGCCTGCCACGTGGCGAGCTTCTGCAATAGAGCATGGCTGCGTGCAGCCGACAAGATGGCAGGCGAGACGCGAATGCGCTTGAGCCGGTTGCCAGTTCCAGTCGCCAGGGCTTGATCTGGTGGCGGGAAATGCTAGAGTTTTGCCGTGCCCGCCAACGGGTTCGGCCAAGTGACAGGAGCTCATCTGTACTTACCTATGATCACGACGTCCCACTCGAATGGAGGGGAACGTGACGGGAGATAGGAAAAGTCAGCAGGGGCGGAGCGAGCAACGACGCGGGTTGCGGCGCGATTTGCATGTGATGATCGACCATATGTAACACGGTTCCAGGACGTCCAGCGACGTCCATTCCGGGTAAACATTGGGTGAACCCGTTGCGGGCATAGCGCAAAGGAGTGCTGGACAACCGGACCGCCTTCCGGAACTGTGCGGTCCATGAGTTCGCCGCGGGACCCGTCGGCTAGAGCGGTGCCCAGCTTGCCGTAGCTGTAGGTCACCGAGCCGCCGAAGGCGGTGCTCGCCTGCACCGCGAGTGCGGCACCGGCCAACCCAATGGCGATCCGGCGGCGCCGGTTTGTCGATGTCGTCATGAACGCTCCTCGGTCCTGCGCCCGAGCCCTGGATGGGGCCCTCCCTGCGCAATCGAGACGGGACCATAACGATGGTACAGAGCGGCAATCAACCGGGGTAACTACCGATGCAATTCTGCGCCTTGTGCGCAACCCGCGGAAGCAGCCTTGACCAACGTGTGATCAACATGGACGAGACCAGTCAAGGAATTGTCGCCAACCACTGTGCGCACGCGACAAGCCGGCTCTTCGGGCTGCCAGCCACGGTTGAAACGCCGGAGGATCTCATTCGCATACCGTGTTATCAGTGAACCACCATTGCATACCCGATGCAGCCCTGCGGGGCGAGATCAAACATGAGTACATGCATGATCGGGGGGCGCCTCCGGCGCGGCCTGGCAGGGGCCTGATGAAGCGAAGTCCGACCAACCCGCCCGATCCATAACTGGCGTCTTTGGCCAGATCAACCGAAGCGCCAATCAGCTCGCTGCAGGCTGATGCCTGGATTGGACAATACTGGGGCTTGCGGGCGGCCGCCTATACTCATGGGGCCTCGCCGAGCCCGGCTTCGAGCCCGGTACCGCAAGGCGCGCCCAAGGGCCCGGCGCCCGCGACGAACCCGTGAATCTGCTCAAGGCCGCCTCAACCGTCTCCCTGCTCACGCTGGCCTCGCGCGTCACCGGGCTGGTGCGCGACCAGTTCATCGCCGCGCAGTTTGGCGCCGGCGCGCTGACCGACGCCTTCAACGTCGCCTTTCGCCTGCCCAACCTGTTGCGGCGGCTGTTCGCCGAAGGCGCGTTCTCGCAGGCCTTTGTGCCGTTTCTGGCTGCTGCACGCGAGCGCGATGGTGACGACGCCACCCAGACCCTGATCGACGCCGTCGCCACCGTGCTGCTGTGGGTGCTGTTGGCCACCTGCGTGGTCGGCGTGGCTGCCGCGCCGGTGCTGGTGTGGCTGCTGGCCGCCGGGCTGCAGGAGTTCGACCTCGCAGTGCTGATGGCTCGATGGATGTTCCCGTACATCGGCTGCATGTCGCTGGTGGCACTGTCGGCCGGCATCCTCAACACGTGGCGGCGATTTGCGGTGCCGGCACTGACGCCGGTGCTGCTGAACCTGAGTCTGATCGGCGCGGCCTGGCTGGGCGTGCCGCTGTTTCGCGCCTGGGGCCTGTCGCCGATCCTGGCGCTGGCCGCCGGCGTCATGCTGGGCGGCGTGCTGCAGCTTGCAGTGCAGGTGCCGGCACTGGCGCGCATCGGGCGGCTGCCGCGCATGGGCCTGGCGCCGGCGGCCATCAAGCGTGCGTGGTCGCACCCGGGCGTGCAGCAGATCCTGCACCAGATGGCGCCTGCGCTGCTGGGCGTGTCGGTGGCCCAGGTCTCGCTGCTGATCAACACCCAGATCGCCTCGCAGCTTGGCGTGGGCGCGGTGTCGTGGTTGTTCTTTGCCGACCGGCTGATGGAGTTCCCGACCGGGTTGCTGGGCGTGGCGCTGGGCTCGGTGCTGCTGCCGCAGCTGGCGTCGGCCAAGGGCCGGGGCGACGACCGGGCCTACTCCGACCTGCTTGACTGGGGACTGCGCCTGGTGCTGCTGCTGGCGCTGCCTTGCGCGGTGGCCCTGCTGGTCTTTCCGCTGCCGCTGATTGCCGTTCTGTTCCACTACGGCGCCTTCACGGCGCACGACGTGGCGCAGACGGCGCAAGCCCTGCGTGGCTACGGCTGCGGCTTGCTGGGCATCGTCGCCGTCAAGGTGCTGGCGCCGGGCTTCTATGCGCAGCAGGACATCCGCACGCCGGTGCGCATCGCCATTGGCGTGCTGCTGGCAACACAGCTGATGAACCTGCTGTTGGTGCCCTGGCTGGGGCCGGCAGCACTGGCCTTGTCGATCGGCCTGGGCGCCTTGGGCAACGCCGCCTTCTTGCTGCGTGGCCTGCTGCGCGGCGGGGCCTACCGACCGATGGCGGGTTGGGCCGGCTTTGCAACTCGAGTGGTCGGCGCCAGCCTGCTGCTGGCCGCGGTGCTGCTGGCCGCAGACCGCAGTCTGGACTGGATTGCGCTGGGCGCCCACTGGCCGCGCCGCGTGGCCTGGATGGCCCTGGTGCTGGCGCTGGCGACACTGACCTACCTCGGCACGCTGCGCCTGGCCGGGCTGCGCGTGACGCAGTTCGTTCGTCGCGGCTGACCTACACTCCGGGCTATCCGTCCCATGCCAGGCTCGCTGCACTTCGAAGCCCCGACCGCGCTGCAATACTTCGCCACCCTGGTGGCGGACGACGCCAGCCTGTCTGCGCTGGAAGCCGCCATCTCGGTGGCGCAGGACGAGTATCCGCAGCTGGACGTGCAGCAGACGCTGGCACAGATCGACGAGCTGGCCGAACGTCTGCGCAAGCGGCTGGCGGCCGACGCGCCCCCGCTGCAGCGGCTGCGTCTGCTCAACCGCTATTTCTTCCGCGAGCTCGGTTTTGCCGGCAACGTGAACGACTACTACGACGCGCGCAACAGCTACCTGCCCGACGTGCTACGCACGCGGCGCGGCATCCCGATCACACTGGCGCTGCTGTACGTCGAAGTTGCATCCCAGGTTGGTCTCGAGGCGGCGGGCATCTCGTTTCCGGGCCACTTCCTGGTCAAGCTGCACATGCCGCGCGGCGAGGTCGTGATCGACCCCTTCAGCGGCCAGTCGCTGTCGCGTGAAGAGCTCGACGAGCGGCTGCTACCCTACCGCCGCCAGCGCGGCCTGACGGGTGACTTCGAAGCGCCGCTGGGGCTGTTCCTGCAGGCCGCGCCGCCGCGCGACGTGATCGCGCGGCTGCTGCGCAACCTGAAGGAGATCCACCGCACGGCCGAAGACTGGCAGCGGCTGCTGCCGGTGCTCGAACGGCTGGTCGTGTTGCTGCCGGACGCGTGGGAGGAACGTCGTGACCGCGGGCTTGCGCGCGCCGAGCTGGGTCACTACGGCGCTGCAGCGGCCGACCTCGGTTGCTACCTCGATCAGTGCCCGCAGGCCGACGACGCCCCGGCCCTGCAACGCCGCCTGATCGAACTGCGCGACAGTGGCCATCCGCGATGGCATTGAACCGATGAGCACGACCCTGATGCAGCAGATTCCGCTGGCCATTGGCCCCGAGGTGCTGTCCACCTTCGACAGCTTCCTGCCCGGGCCGAACCTGCTTGTGCACGAGCACCTGCGCACCTTGCCGCAGCTGACCAGGTCCGGAGCCGCACCGGTCTACCTGTGGGGCCCACCCGGCAGTGGCAAGACGCACCTGTTGCGCGCGCTGGCGCACGAGCAACAGCAGGCGGGTCAGCGAGTGGGCTGGTTCGATGCCGCCGACGCCGTGCCCTGGCCGCTGGCCGGCGACTGGTCGCTGGTGGTGTTCGATCGCTGCGACGAGCTGGACGACGCAGCGCAGCACGCTGCGTTCACGCTCTTCGTCGAAGCCACGGTGCACGGCGTGCAGATCGCCGCTGCCGGCCGTCTGCCGCCGGTGGACCTGGCCCTGCGCGACGACCTGCGCACCCGCCTGGGCTGGGGCCATGTGTTCGCCTTGCATCCGCTGGCCGAAGCCGAGACCCGCGCCGCGCTGCGGCGCGAGGCCGATCAGCGCGGCATCTTCCTGTCGGACGACGTGATGGACTACCTGCTGACGCGCTTCGAGCGCGACATGGGCTGCTTGATGACCCTGCTCGACCGGCTGGATCGCTTTTCTCTGGCGCGCTCGCGCGCCGTCACCGTGCCCTTGGTGCGTACGATGCTGTCCGAGCAAGGCGGCGCGCCATGAAGCTGGCCTTGTTCGACCTCGACGGCACCTTGTTGCCCATCGATTCCGACCATGCCTTCGGTGAGTTCCTGATCACGCTGGGCTGGGCCGACGGCACCGAGTACCGGCGCCGCAACGACGAGTTCTACGAGCAATACAAGGCCGAGTGCCTGGATATCCACGCCTACGTCGACTTCTGCACTGCGCCCTGGCGCGACCGGCCGGCGGCCGACCTGGCGGCGGCACAGCGGCGTTTCATCGACGACGTGGTACGGCCGGCCCTGAGCCCGAGTGCGCTGGCGCTGGTGCAAGGCCACCGCGAAGCCGGCGACCTGCTGGCTGTCGTGACGGCCACCAATGACTTCATCACGCGCCCGGTCGCCGCGCTGTTCGGCATCGACATGCTGATCGCCACCGAACTCGAACGCGACGCCTGCGGCCGCGCCACCGGCAGGGTCCGCGGCACAGCCGCGTTTCGCGAAGGAAAGGTCCAGCGTGTCAGCGACTGGCTGGCCACACGGGGCCGCCGCTGGAGCGATTTCGAAGTCCAGACGTTCTACAGCGACTCCACCAACGACTTGCCCCTGCTCGAGCAGGTGAGCCACCCCGTCGCCACCAACCCTGGCCCCGCACTCGAAGCCCTGGCGCAACAGCGCAGGTGGCCCATCATCAGGCTCTACACATGATCAAGAGATTCATCAACCGATTGCTCGGCAAGGAGGACAAGCCTGTTGCCGCGGTCGCACCGGCCGCGCCGCTTGTTCCGTTGGGCCGGCGCGTCGAGGTGGCGGCCGACGAGCACCGCATCGACCCCAAGTTGCTGGACGACAACGCGGTGCGAGTGGTGCGCACGCTCAAAGACGCGGGGCACCAGGCCTTCATTGTCGGCGGTGCCGTGCGCGACCTGTTGGTCGGCCTGCGGCCGAAGGATTTCGATGTCGCCACCGACGCCACGCCCGAGCAGGTGAAGTCGCTGTTCCGTCGTGCCTTCATCATCGGCCGGCGCTTTCGTCTGGTGCACGTGGTCTTCGGTCGCGGGCGCGAACACGAGGTGATCGAGGTCTCGACCTTCCGCGCCTACCTCGACAGTGCGGCGGCCGAGCAGGTCAGCGGCAACGAGAAGTCGGCCAAGAGCCAGATCTCCGACAAGTCGCATGTGGTCGACGCCGAAGGGCGCGTGCTGCGCGACAACGTCTGGGGGCCGCAGATCGAAGACGCGGCGCGGCGCGACTT
>JANOJJ010000330.1:0-6546 GCA_031408155.1 Rubrivivax sp. | reverse complement strand
GATGGTCTTGTTGCTCTCGCCGCGCGCCAGGTGTTCGAGGATCTCGCGTTCACGCTCGGTCAGCGACGCCAGCAGACCGCGCCGGTCGGTGCTCTTGCTGCCCGACTGCAGCAGCTGTGCCAGCTTGAGCGTCATGGCCGGCGCCACGGTCAGCTCGCCGCGGGCGGCATTGGCGATCGCCGCGACCACGTCCTCGGGTTCCATGTCCTTGAGCAGGTAACCGCGCACGCCGGCCCGCAGCGCGGCCGAGAGGTCGTTTTCCGAGTCGCTCATGGTCAGGATCACGGCCGGCGTGTCGATGCCTTCGGCACGCATGCGGCGCAGCAGTGTCAGGCCGTCGGCCTCGGGCATGCGCAGGTCCAGCACCACCAGGTCGGGCCGCTGTTCGCGCAGCACGGCCAGCACCTGCTCGGGGTTGGACAATGCCGCCAGCACCTGCATGCCGCCACGATGGGTCAGCAGGTCCGACAGTCCGTTGCGACACAGCGCGTGGTCGTCGACGAGCACGATGCGCGGCGCGGCCATCAGTGCGTCCCCGGGCCCGGCGCGGCCGCGGCCACCAGCGGAAAAGCCAGCCGCACCCTGGTGCCGCCGCCGTCGCGCGCACCGACCTCGAGCCGGCCGCCGATGCGGCGCGCCCGCTCGCCCATGATCTCCAGGCCGTAGTGCGAGCCGGCAGCCCCGCCGACGGGCGGCAAGCCGGTGCCATCGTCCTCGATCAGCACCTCCACTTCACCCGCCGCGGCCGCGCCGATGTGCAGCCGCGCATGCTGCGCGCCGGCATGGCGCGCGACGTTGGTCAACGCCTCTTGCACGATGTGGAACACCTGCGCTTCCTGCTCGGGCGCCAGCTGCAGTGCCGGCAGGTCGTTGACCACATCGAGCACCGCAGCGCTGCTGCGGCGGAAGAGCTCGGCACTGGCGTCCAGCGCGTGCATCAGGCCTTGCGGGTCCATCGGCGCGCGCAGGTGGGTCAGGATGGCGCGCAGGCTCGCATGGGCCTGGCTGGCCACGCTGCGCACGTCGTCGCAGTACTGCAGTGCCCGCGCCTGGTCGTTGGCCAGCAGCGCGTCCTGCAGCAGCGGCATGCGCATCTTGACGTAGGCAATCGACTGCGCCAGCGAGTCGTGCACCTCGGCGGCCATCATCTGGCGCTCGTGCAGCAGCGTGGCGCGCAGGTTCTCGCGCTCCAGCCGCGCGTTGTCCAGGGCCAGGCCGAGCAGTTCGCCGACCGAGCGCAGGATGGCCAGGATCTCGGGGCCCGGCACGTCGGCATGGGCGAAGAACAGGTTGTACACGCCCAGCGTCCGGCCCCGGTGCTGCAGCGGCACCGCCAGCAGCCGCCGGCAGCCCTGGCCGAAGAACCGGCCTTGGCTGCGTTCGGCGCAGCCGCTGAGGTCGGTCGCCCACACCAGCGGCTGGCCGTCCGCGGCCTCGCCGCAGACACCGCAGTGCCGATCCACGGCCGGGTCGTTGCCGCACAGGTCGGGCGGCAAGCCGATGCCGCTGACCCGCTCGAGCTGGTCGCCACTTGCCGACAGCACGCGCACCGCACCGCCCTGGGCTCCCGCCAGCCGCACGAGGGGGTCGAGGAAGCGCTGCAGCAGCGCGTCCAGGTCGTCGCCCGCCGCCACCCCGGCGGTGATGGCGGCCAGGATGCCGGCTGCGGGCACGGCGGGCGCATCCTGCGGGCGGTCGGGTGGACGATCTTGATGGGGTACGCGCATCGTTCGGGCCCGCCTGCGCGAGCCTGTCTCCTGCCGTGCTGCGGCCGATAGCGAGCATTGGAACGGATTCTGGCCGGCTGCGCCATCGGCCCTGACCCGCAAGCCCGGAGTGCCTGGACGCAGGCTCACGGCACGCCGACGACCGGGTACGGTGACCTGGGTCAACAACGGAGCAGGCCTCGAAATATACCGTGCAGGGTAGAGGCCCGCGCCTGCCTACGTTCCCGCCAGGGCCATGACCAGCAGAACCCTGATGGACCTGCTCGATGTTGCCCGCGGCCTGCGGCGTGGGTTCCTACCAGCGCGCGGCGCCGCTGCGCCACAAGGTGTTTGCGATCAAGCGCCAGCAGATCGAAGCCACCGGCGCCAAGCACCTGGTCACCTGTTGTGACCAGTGCCGCATCACGCTGGAGATGGGAGCCAAGCATGCCGGCTGGAAGCGCCAGCCCGAGAGCCTGCTCGAACTGGTAGCCGACAACCTGGTCTGACCGGCACCGCAGGCCGCTTCAGGCTCTGCCGGTGGCCTTCAGCTGCATGCAGTGCTGGATGAAGCCTTCGGTGTCGCGCCCGACATGCTTGTCGCGGTGCATCACCAGCGACAGCCGCCGCGTCGCGCGCGGCAGGCTGGTCGACAGCTCGACCAGCGAGCCTTGAGCGACCTCGATCGAAACCACCTCGCGCGCCAGGCAGCCCAGCGCCGCGCCGGCGGCCACCAGGCGCTTGATCGCCTCGGTGCTGCTGAGCTCGAACTCGACGTTGAGCGGGCCGACCCGGTCGTGCAGCCAGCGGTCGACCGCTTCGCGGGTGCCCGAACCCGGCTCGCGCAAGGCCCAGGTGGCCTCGCGCAGCTGACGCAAGCTGACCGCCCGGCCCGCCGCCAGCGCATGGGTCGGGGCGGCGACGATGACCAGCTCGTCGGTCAGCCAGGGCCGGTTGACCAGCCGCGGGTGCGTCTGCGTGCCCTCGACGAAGCCGACATCGGCCTCGAACCCGGCGACGGCGGCGATCACCTCGCGCGTGTTGCCGATCATCAGATGCACGCGGTGTGCCGGGTGGGCCAGCTTCCAGCGCGCCAGCAGCCCGGGCAGCAGGTATTCGCCGATCGTCAGGCTGGCGGCCAGGCGCAACGGAGCGGCATGAACCTGCGAGAACATGGTTTCCAGCTCGATGGTCTGGTCGAGCAGCGAGGTCGCCCGCGGCAGCAGCGTGCGCCCGTTCGCATTGAGCAGCAGCCGGCGCCCGACACGGTCGAACAGCTGCACGCCCAGGTTGCTTTCGAGGTCGGCCAGCGCGGCACTGGCAGCCGACTGCGAGCGGGCCACGCGGTCGGCCGCCGCACGCGTCGAACCGGCGCGCGCCGTGGCCACGAAAACCTCGAGCTGGCGCAGACTCACCCGCAGCCTGGGGGGCAGCAGCAGGCTGTCTGGTTGATCTGTTTTTCCGGTCACAATGAGTTGTATTGTCTGATTTTTCTTTTGACTCAGGGTGCTTAACATCGCCCTGTCGCATCGAGGGGCATGGAGCGAGTCCGTGCACGGGTGGGGCAAGTCGACGTAGCCCCCCCATGAATCCTGTCCCGCTTTCGGAACCCCCTTGTCGCGCTGCCGGCGCCGGCCGGTCATGAGTGCGCTGGTGCGGCCGCATGGCGCCGATGCGCTGCGGCCGCTGCTGCTCGAGGGCGACGCGCTGGCGGCCGAGCGCGAGCGCGCACGCGACCTGCCCCGGCTGCGCGTCACGTCGCGCGAGCGCGGCGACATCCTGATGCTGGGCATCGGCGGCTTCACGCCGCTCGACGGCTTCATGGGCCAGGCCGACTGGCGCGGCGTGTGCGACGGCATGCGCATGAGCAACGGCCTGTTCGGGCCGATCCCGATCACGCTGTCGGCCGACGCGGCGACGGCCGGCTCCGTCGCCGTCGGGCAGGAGGTCGCGCTGGTCGATCCCGACGACGGGCATTGCCTGGCCACGATGTTCGTGCGCGAGAAGTACGGCATCGACAAGGCGCACGAATGCGCCTGCGTGTTCAAGACCACCGACCCCGCGCACCCGGGCGTGAAGATGGTGATGGAGCAGGCGGCGGTCAACCTGGCCGGCCCGATCAAGGTGTTGTCGCAGGGCGGCTTCCCCGAGAAGTACGGCGAGCTGTACATGACCCCGGCGCAGACGCGCAGCCTGTTCCAGGCCAACGGCTGGACCCGCATCGCCGCGTTCCAGACGCGCAACCCGATGCACCGCTCGCACGAGTACCTGGCCAAGATCGCGGTCGAGGTCTGCGACGGGGTGCTGGTTCATTCGCTGCTGGGTGCGCTCAAGCCGGGCGACATCCCGGCCGAGGTGCGCACGCGTGCGATTGCGGCGCTGGCAAGCAACTACTTCGTGCCCTCGACCCTCGTGCAGGCCGGCTACCCGCTGGACATGCGCTACGCCGGCCCGCGCGAGGCGCTGCTGCATGCGCTGTTCCGCCAGAACTACGGCTGCTCGCACCTGATCGTGGGGCGTGACCATGCCGGCGTGGGCAGCTTCTACGGCCCCTTCGACGCGCACCACATCTTCGAGCAAATCCCCGCCGACGCGCTGCAGACGCGCGCGCTGTGCATCGACGTGGCGTTCTGGTGCTACCGGTGCGGCGGCATGGCCTCGGGCCGCACCTGCCCGCATGGCGATGCCGATCGGCTGCAGGTGTCGGGCACGCAGTTGCGCAAGTGGCTCAGCGATGGCCAGCCGGTGCCGCCCGAGTTCAGCCGCCCCGAAGTGCTGGAGGTCCTGCGCGCCTACTACGCCGAGCTCGACACGTGCGCCCCCGGCGCAACCGTGTCGAGCTAAAGCGATTGAAGGCATGAAAGTCTGCGTCGTTTCCGACAGCCATGACCGCGCCGAGCCGCTGGCTCAGGCGGTGCGCGACGCCATGGCGCAGGGCGCCGAGGCGGTGATCCATTGCGGTGACCTGATCGGCGCGCAGTCGCTCAAGCCTGCGCTGGCCTTGGGCTTGCCGGTCCACCTGATCCACGGCAACAACATGGGCGATCCGCAAGCGCTGCACCGGCTGGCCGCGGACAGCGATGGCCGGCTGCATTACCACGGTGTCGATGCGCGCATCGAACTCGGCGGCCGGCGGATCTTCGTCGTGCACTATGACGACTACGGCTACGCCATGGCCTGCACGGGCCACTGGGATCTGGTGTGCTGCGGCCACTCGCACCGGGCCGAGGTGCGCCAGGTTCCGGGCGTGACAAGCCGGTCGACCTGGCTCGTCAATCCTGGCACGGTGGCCGGCTTGGCGGCACCTTCGACCTGGGTGATGGGCGACCTGGCAGCCATGCGTTTCGAGGTGCAGCAGCTCAGCCGGCCGCCGCACGATGCGGAGCACAGCAGCCACGACAAACCCAGCCCGATGTCGACCGCGAGGTCGTGACGAGACGTTCCGAGGAGACCGCACCCATGCTTGCCCAGAATCCGTTTGCTGCGCTGAACGGCGTCTTGCCCCCGAGTGCCATGCAGCTCTACATCGTGCTGATGGTGCTGGCGGTGATCGTCGGCACGCTGCTCGACATATCCCACAAGGGCAGCGCGAAGTACTTCTTCGCCAAGTCGCGCAAGTCGCGCGACCAGGGCCAGCCGGTCGACGCGGCGTCGATCGCGATCAAGACCGCCGTGGCCGACGTGCTCGCCTCGGGCGAGTTCTGCAACCCGCGGCGCCGCGTGGCCCACCTGCTGACGATGTACGGCTTCATCCTGTATGTCGTCACCACCGCGGTCATGGTGTTCGCCTACCCGACGACGGCCGCGCCGACGCCGGCGCTGGTGCCGCTGCTGTGGTGGCTCGGTGGCCTGATGGTCCTCGCCGGCGGCTACTGGTTCTGGTTCTTCATCCGCGTCGACGTGGCAGCCGAGGGCCAGTCGCCCGGCCGCTTGATGCGCGCCGATCTCTTCATCCTCTCGCTGCTCGCCAGCGTGACGCTCGCCCTCGTCTGGGCCGGCCTGCAGGCGCGGGGCAGCGCGGCGTCCTGGCTCTTCTTCGGGCTTTACATCCTCGCCACGACGGTGCTGTTCGGCGGGGTGTATTGGTCCAAGTTCGCGCACATGTTCTTCAAGCCCGCAGCCGCCTTCGAGAAGCGGGTGTCGCAGGCCAATGGCACGAACGCGAACCTGCCGACGCTGAGCCGGGCCGATCCTGCGCAACGGCAACGGCACTCGATGGAGCTGTTGCGAGACGCCCCGCTGGACATGGGGCTTGGCATCAAGCGCGAAGCCCCGCGCCACTACTAGAAGACTGCCCGCAGGTTTTCGCGAAAACACATCAAGGAGCCAGCCTATGCCTACCTTCGTCTACATGACGAGATGCGACGGATGCGGACATTGCGTCGACATCTGTCCCTCGGACATCATGCACATCGACAAGACCTATCGGCGCGCCTACAACATCGAGCCGAACATGTGCTGGGAGTGCTTCTCCTGCGTGAAGGCCTGCCCGCAGCATGCGATCGACGTGCGCGGATACGCCGACTTCGCCCCGCTGGGCCACAGCGTTCGCGTCGACCGCGACGAACGGCAGGGCACGATCGCCTGGCGGATCAAGTTCCGCAACGGCACGGAAAAGAACTTCCTGTCGCCCATCACCACCAAGCCCTGGGGCAGGCGATCCCGAAGCTCGCGGAGGTTCCGGCACCCAGCAAGGAAATGCGCGACGGCGAGCTGCTGTACAACGAGCCGAAATACATCCGCCTGGATGACGGCGGCCTGCGCACGCTCGCGACCGCAGGTCTCACGCTCAAGACAGGGGTCTGCTTCTGATTGCCTACGAAACGATCATCGAAGACGG
>JANOJJ010000325.1:0-2079 GCA_031408155.1 Rubrivivax sp. | reverse complement strand
CGAGGCAGGGGTTACTGGGAACAGTTCGGGCTCAGGCCGAGCAATTCGAACGCCTTTGACTGGATTGGCGTGGGTCGTGAAGTGATGGCAATCTCGGCGTGCGGATTGGCTGCGGTGCGCGCGATGTTGTGGGTCATCGTTGCCAGGTCCTTGAGCAGCGTCCTGAAGCTGTGCAACGCCAGCCCGTCTTCGGCATGCTTGGTTGCATCCTTGGCCTTGGCGTGATCGGAGCGCACCGCCTTGACCACCGGCGAGACGTGAGTCGCGCTGACCTCGTCGAGGTACTCATCGTCGAACAGCATCGGCTTCAGGCGCTGGCGCATGTGCCACTCCACGTAGTACGCCAGCATGCACAGGAAGACATGCGCACGCACCCGCTGCTCGTTGTAGTGGAAGACCGGGCGCACATGCATGTCCACCGTCTTCATCGAACGGAAGGCCCGCTCCACATGGGCCAGGCTCTTGTAGGCGGCCACCGTCGCACCCGCATCGAGCTTGTCCTTGGGCAGGCTGGTGCGGATCACGTACAGCCCGTCCAGCGCGGCCTCCGCGGCAATGGCCTCGTCCTTGCGAGCCCAGGCCAAGGAGGTGTCGGTGATCCTCAGCACCAGGTGCTTAGCCATGTGGAAGCGCCCGATGGCGCGTCCCACGCGCAGTGCAATGGCCTGTTCGCCGCGCAGCGGATTGCGCGCGCGCTGCGTGGCCGCGGCGATCTTGGTCAAGTCTGCCTCGGTGGCCGCCAGCAACTCCAGCCGCTTGCGCGCACGCTCCTCGGCCAGCAGCGGGTTACGGCACAGCACCAGCCGCTCGCCGGGGAAGTGCTCGCTGGTCAACTCCAGCAGATTGCGCTCGTCGAACAGCGAGGGCTGGAAGGGCCCGTGCTCGGCCGCAAGCTGCGCGATCTGCGGCGCACGCAGACTGCTGACCCAGTCCATGCCCTGGGGCTTGAGCACCTGCTCGATGCGCGCCGAGGTCAGCATGCCGCGGTCGCCCACCCAGGCTATTGCGGAGATGCCGAAGCGATCCTTGAGCTTGACGACCTGCGCGCCCACCGTGGCCGGGTCGGCCGTGTTGCCCTTGAACACCTCCACCGAGATCGGGCAGCCCTCGGCAGTGCACACCAGGCCGAAGACGATCTGTGGGTCGTCGCGCTTGCCGTCGCGCGAATGGCCCCGCGCAGCCAGCTCGCAGCAACGCCCGGTCAGCCAAGTTGATGTGAGGTCATACAGCACCAGCATGGAGCCCACCAGATGTTGGCGCGCCAGGCGCCTCTCGATGCCCGGCTGCGCCTCATGCAGCCAGTCCAGCGCACGGTACAGATCGTCCACCGCGCACTGACCCACGCCCAGCACGCGCCCCAGCGACGACGTGGCCGTGTCGTCGTGCAACATGCGGTGCGTGGCCAGCTTGGAGGCCGGCTCCAGCACGCGCGCCACCAGCATGGCCTGCAGCAACGGCTGCAACTCCTGCGGCGCTGCGCCGAACCAGCGCGCCGCGCCCGAGCCGCGCGCCGCGCCGAGCACCGCGGCGACGTGTCCGTGCGGCAGTGCGCGCTCGATGCTCAGCACCGAGGTGGCCGACTCCACGGCCACGCCACCCTTGAGCAGGACGCGAAAGTGCTCGACGAGTTGCGCATCCCAGTGCGACAGGTTGGCCAGGGTGCGTTTGACGACCTTGCCGTTCTCGCGATAGCCCTCGCGCAGCAGGATCGCCGGGGGCGAGTTGCGATTGGGGATGGTCTCGATGTACACGCGTACATGGTGTCATCCTGACGTCCAGTCGCAAGCGAAGAAACCCTAACTTACATGGCAACAAATATACGGCCGGAAAAGTACGAAACCCGCGCCAATGCTGGCGCTGCGCCGGATTCAGCGGTCAAAGTTCGGCCTAGTTGACGCCAAAATTCCGTCGGCACACCACCCGGCCGCAAGCACGCCACAGGTGGCTCCGCCGGCTCCACCCGAACCGCCGAGAAAACCACCGATCGCCACCGGACCCTGCGCGACGGCATAGACGCGACCGTCACCACCGAGCATGGGAGCCTGCAAGAGCACTCCGCCTTGAAGAGTCTTGGCATCG
>JANOJJ010000302.1:0-12054 GCA_031408155.1 Rubrivivax sp. | reverse complement strand
GAGATCCTGGCGACGGTGGGCGATGCGCTGGAGGCCATCCTTCAGGCCGCCGCCAACCGCGTGCCGGCCACCGATGCCCAATGGGCGGGCGAGGTGCGCGCCAAGCACCTCGCCCGCGCCGGCAAGCTGCTGGCGTCGATGAACGCGGCCCAGCCCGGAAGCGACGGCCTGATGCACCCGAACAAGCTGCTCGCCGCGCTGCGCGAAAAGCTGCCGCGCGACGCCGTCATCGTCGCCGACGGTGGCGACTTTCTCAGCTTCGCGCGGGTTGGCCTGCCGGCCACGACCTACCTCGATCCGGGCTCGCTGGGCTGTATCGGCATCGGCACGCCGTTCGGCATCTCGGCTAGCCTGGCGCTGCCCGGCCGCACCGTCGCCGTCGTCACCGGCGACGGCTCGTTCGGCTTCAACGCGATGGAGATCGACACCGCGGCGCGCCACAAAGCGCCGGTGCTGATCGTCGTCGCCAACAACGGCAGCTGGGCGATCGAGGTGCGCGACCAGCAAGAGACGCATGGCAAGGTCGTCGGCACCCGGCTGCAGTTCGCCGACCACGCCGCGATGGCACGCGCCTTCGGCCTGCATGCTGAACGCGTCGAACGCGCCGAGGACCTGCCCGCGGCAATCGACCGCGCGCTCGCTGTGCTGGCGCAGCAGCGGCCAGCGCTGCTGGACGTGCTGGTCACGCCCGAAGCGGTGTCCTCGGACGCCAAGTCGGGCCTGGCCTGGGTGCCCGACCTGCAGCCGCTCGCCGCCTGGGACGACGCCGAGCGCAAGTGGCGGGAAGGTTGACGATGGAATTCGCGCTTCCCGAGCCGCTAAGTCAGCTGGATTCTGAATTCAGATTCGGCTGGCCGTTCTATACTCCGGCGCATGAAAGTCCTCGCTGTTCAGCCCAAGCTCGTCGAGCAGGTCCACGAAGCCATCGTCTGCGAGATCTCGGCCGGCAAGCTGAAGCCCGGCGAGCGCATCATCCAGGAGCAGATCGCCCAGTTGCTCGGCGTTTCACGCCAGCCGGTGCAACAGGCGCTGCTGCTGCTGCGTAACCAGGGCGTGCTGCGCGACGCGCCGGGCCGTGGGCTGATCGTCGCATCGCTAGACCTGGACCAAGTCAGCAACATGTACGACCTTCGCGCGGTCATGGAAGGGCTGGCGTTTCGCAAGGCTGCCGAACGTAACGCCGGTCGAGCGAAGAAGCAGGGCCTGGCGCTGATCCAGAACGGGCGCAAGGCGGTCGCTGGCGGCTCGGTCGCGGCGATGATCGCCGCCGATCTCAAGTTCCACGACTTCATCTACGGGCTGTCGGAGAACCCGCTGATCGCGCCGACGATGCAAGCGCAGTGGAGCTACACCCAGCGTGTGATGGGTGAGGTGCTGATGCGCGACGAACTGCCGCGCGACATCTGGAGCCAGCACGAGGCGATGCTCGATGCGGTGATGGCGGGCGACGGCGCAGCGGCCGAAGCGCTGGCGCGCCAGCACATCTCCCATGCGGCCGCGGTGATGATCAGCCGGCTGCGCAGCGAGGCGGCAGAAGCCCAATCACCGGGTTGACATAGGTGTCAATGGCTGCGCCACAACCCGGGTGCCCGCGGCGGCCAGCGCCGTGGTGCTGCGCAGGGCAATGTGATGGAAGTTTGCCCGGCCTCAACCCGCTGCGCATCGGTCTGGCTAGAGTCCGGCGGTCTGCGTGCCCGGCCTGAATGGGCGCGCCCTTGCGTCCAGGTGGTGTCCCGACAGGGACCGACCCTTGGCCGCTGCAAGTCCTGCGGCATCGAAAGACGCGATCATGAGTGAATCAACAGCGGCGCCCGAACTGGTGTGCCCGGCAGGCTCCTTGCGTGCCCTGCAGTCGGCGGTGGATGCCGGCGCCGACGCGGTCTATATCGGCCTGAAGGACGCGACCAACGCGCGCAACTTCGCCGGGCTCAACTTCGACGACGACCAGGTGCGTGCTGGCGTGGCCTACGCCCATGGCCGCGACGCCAGGGTGCTGATGGCGCTGAACACCTTTGCCGACGCCCGCGATGGCGGACCCTGGCAGCGCGCGGTGGACAAGGCGGTGACGTTGGGTGCCGATGCGCTGATCGTGGCCGATACCGCCGTCATGGCCTATTGCCGCGACCACCATCCCGGCCTGCGGCTGCACTTGTCGGTGCAGGCCTCGGCCACCAGCCATGCCGCGATCGAGTTTTACCGCAGCCGCTACGGCATCCAGCGCGCGGTGCTGCCGCGGGTGCTGACGATGCAGCAGGTCGGGCAGGTCATCAAGAACACCGATGTCGACATCGAGGTGTTCGGTTTTGGCAGCCTGTGCGTGATGGTCGAAGGCCGCTGCGCCTTGTCGTCCTATGTCACCGGTCAGTCGCCCAACAATGCCGGCGTCTGCTCGCCGCCGTCGGCCGTGCGCTGGCAGGACAGCGCCGCGGGCGTGCAGGCGCGGCTCAACGGCGTGCTGATCGACCACTACGCACCCGACGAGCCGCGCGGCTACCCCACGCTGTGCAAAGGGCGCTTCGTGGTCAACGGCGCACGCGAATACGCGCTCGAAGAGCCGACCAGCCTCAACACGTTGGCGATCCTGCCCGAGCTGATGGCGATCGGCGTCAAGGCGATCAAGATCGAAGGCCGCCAACGCAGTGCGGCCTATGTCGAGCAGGTCACGCGCGTGTGGCGGGCGGCGATCGACCAGGCCGCATCGGCGCAGGGTCAGCACCACTATCAGGTGCAACCCGAATGGTCTGCGATCCTGGCCCGGCACGCCGAAGGGCAACAGCAGACGCTGGGCGCCTACAACCGCCCGTGGCGTTGAAGCCGAGGCTGACCGCATGATCTCCCCGATGACCACCACGTGCTCCACCCGCCTGGCCCTGACTGTCGGGCCGGTGCTCTACCACTGGCCGCGCGCGACCCTGCTTGACTTCTATGCCGGCCTGGCCGACAGCCCAGCCGACACCGTGGTGCTCGGCGAGACCGTCTGCGCTCGGCGGCGCGAGCTGCGCCTGGACGACTGGATGGCGCTCGGCCGCGACCTGGCGGCAGCCGGCAAGGACGTCGTGCTGGCGACCCAGACCCTGATCGAGACCGAGGCCGACCTGCGCCTGCTCGAGCACCAGGCCGAACAGCACGACTTCGCGGTCGAGGCCGGCGACGCATCGGCGCTGCAGCTGCTGGCCGCTCGCGTGCCGCTGGTGTTGGGGCCGCACCTCAACATCTACAGCCGGGCAGCGCTGGTCGAACATGCCGACCTCGGCGCACGGCGCTGGGTGGCACCGGTGGAACTGGCGCTCGACGCCATCGCGCGTGTCAATCCGCCGCACGACCCCGTGCGTACGTCGCAAGGGCAGGCCATCGCCACCGAGGCCTGGGTCTTTGGGCGCATGCCGCTGGCCTTCTCGGCGCGCTGCTTCACGGCGCGCCATCACCACCTGCCCAAGGACGACTGCAACTACCGTTGCCTGGCCGATCCCGACGGCTTGCTGCTGTCGTCGACCGAGGGTCAGCCCTTCCTGGTGCTCAACGGCACGCAGACGCAATCGGCCGCCGTGCACAACCTGATCGGCGACGCTGCCGCCTTGCGTGCCGCGGGCGTGACGCGCCTGCGCCTGTCGCCTTGCGCACAAGGCTTCATGCAGGTGCTGCAGGACTTCGACGCCGTGATGAATGCCGGCGCCCAGGCCGACGGCCGTGCGGACACCTGGGCCGGCCGCGGCGTGCCGGGGCCCTTCAGCAACGGCTATTCACGCCGCCTGCCCGGAATGAACTGGAGCGATGCATGAACATCCCCTTCGACCGCACGGTTCCGGCCGCCATGCCAGCCTTTCTGAGGCCGCTGCACCTGCGCCTGCGCAGCCTGGTGCAACGCCTGCCGGTGGCCCCGCCGTCGTTCCTGGCCGCCCGCGTGCTCGACCGCGTGCTGCTGCCACGGCTGCCGGCCGACGCGCGTCAGGCACTCTCGCAGCGCTGCGTCGAGCTGTGTGTCACCGATTTCGGTCTGCGCCTGCGCCTGCAGATCACGCGGTCCGGCTTTGCGCCGGCACGCGACCAGGGCGAGCCGGCACTGCGCATCGCTGCCACCGGTGCGAGCTACCTGCGCCTGCTGCGCGGCGAGGACGACCCTGATCGCATGTTCTTCGAACGCGTGCTGGTGATGGAAGGCGACACCGAACTCGGCCTGGTGCTGAAGAACACGCTCGACGCGATCGGGCCGCTGTGGCCGCGCCAGGTCAAGCCCGCGCCGGCGCGCTGAAGCATCACTGGCCCGGCATCTGCGGCGGGTGCAGCTTGACCGTCCGCCTCGAGCGCTTGCGCATGCGGATGTTGAGCATCTCCACGCCCAACGCGAAGGCCATCGCGAAATAGATGTAGCCCTTGGGCACATGGTGGCCGAAGCCCTCGGCCACCAGCACCACGCCCACCACCACCAGGAAACTCAGCGCCAGCATCTTGATGGTCGGGTGGTCCGACACGAAGCGGCCGATCGGGCTGGCGAACAGCATCATCAGCGCCACCGACACGATCACCGCGGCGATCATGATGCGTACGTCGTCGACCATGCCCACCGCGGTGATGATCGAGTCGAGCGAGAACACCAGGTCGATGATCATGATCTGCACGATCACCGCGGTCAGGGTGGCCTTGACTGCGCTGCCGGCGTGCTCATCGTCGCCTTCGATCGACTGATGGACTTCGCCGGTGCTCTTCCAGATCAGGAACAGCCCGCCCAGGATGAGGATCAGGTCGCGGCCCGAGATCTCCTGGCCGACCAGCGTGAACAGCGGCGTCACCAGGCCCACGATCCAGGCCAGCAGCAGCAGCAGGCCGATGCGCATGAACATGGCCATGAACAGGCCGATGCGCCGCGCGAACTCTTGTTGCGCCTTGGGCAGCTTGTCGACCAGGATCGAGATGAAGATGATGTTGTCGATGCCCAGCACCAGCTCCAGCGCGGTCAGCGTGGCAAAGGCGATCCAGGTCTGCGGGTCGGTCAGAAGGTCGAGCATGTTGGGCCTGTTGCAGTGGGAAGGCAGCAGCGATCGAGACGGGCGCGGTGCGCAGGATAAGCAATCGGCTCGTGACCCCAGCGCTCGGCGGGTTGACCCGAGCCCGATGGCGGTCGACGCGGCGGCGATAATCAGCGCCGACTCGACGCCGCCTTGATTTGGCGGCGCAGCGCGCAAACGGTGATGCTGAAGCGGAAGTGACGAGGCCGACATGAGGATGATCTTCTCGGCGCTGGCCTTGCTGGTGGTGGCCGCGGTGGTGATGAAGCTGGCGGCGACGCAGACCCAGGCGCTCGTGCCGGCTGCCAGCGGCGGGGCATCCGGCCCGGCGGCCGTACAACGTGCGACCGATCAGGTGCGCCAGGCGATGGAGCAGGGCGCTGCGCAGCGCGCTGCCGATGCTGCATCGCAATGACCGACGCGGCCGACGAACAGGGCATGCGTCTGGCACTGGACCAAGCGCACAACGCCTGGCTGGTGGGCGAGGTGCCGGTCGGCGCGGTGATCCTGCGCGCTGGCAAGGTGATCGCCACCGGGTACAACCGTCCGATCACCACGCACGACCCGACCGCCCATGCCGAGATCGTGGCCCTGCGCCATGCGGCGACGCTGCTCGGGAACTATCGGCTGCCCGAGTGCGAGCTGGTCGTGACGCGGGAGCCCTGCCCGATGTGCGCGATGGCGCTGCTGCACGCACGCGTCAAGCGCGTGGTCTTTGGCGCGTCCGACCCCAAGACCGGGGCCGCGGGATCGGTGTTGAACCTGTTCGAGCAGCCGCTGCTCAACTACCACACCGAGCTGCGCGGCGGGGTGCTGGCCGATGCCTGCGGCGACTTGCTGCGCGGCTTCTTCGCCGAGCGGCGCGCGCAGCAGCGGGCCGAACGGGTGCTGGCCACCGAGCGGGCGGTTGCCATACCGACCGGCGAAGCGATCGAGCTGCCCGACGGCCTGCCCTTGGCCACTGCAATTGATCTGTCAGAGCCGCAATGAGCGCGCTGACCCTGTTCAGCCCTTCGGGCGTGGTCGCGCACGCGCCGACCTTGCGTCTGGCTGCACGGCGCCTGGCCGGCCTGGGCTTTGAGGTCGCCGTTGACGAGGCCGCGCTGGCGCGCCACCAGCGCTTTGCCGGTGACGATGCGGTGCGCCTGCAGGCCGTGCATCGCGTGGCTCGTGCCGCGCCCTCGGTGGCGATGGCCACGCGCGGCGGTTATGGCCTGAGTCGCCTGCTCGACGCCATCGACTGGCCGCTGCTGGCTGCTGCGACCGAACGCGGCACGCGGTGGGTCGGACACAGCGACTTCAGCGCGCTGCAGCTCGGCCTGCTGGCGCACACCGGCGCGCCGAGCTGGGCCGGGCCGATGGCGACCGACGACTTCGGCCGCGCGGGCGAAGCCGGCGTGGTCGACGACGTCACGGCCGGCTGCTTCATCGAGGCGATGAGCGGCGAACTCGAGGCGGTGGGTTTTCGCACCGAGCCCGGCTTCGACGGCCTGCACGCGCGCGGGCTGCTGTGGGGCGGCAACCTGAGCATGCTGTGCGCGCTGATCGGCACGCCGCATGCGCCACGGCCGGCACGGGTCAAGGGCGGCGTGTTGTTCCTCGAGGACGTCAACGAGCATCCGTATCGGGTCGAGCGCCTGCTGCTGCAGCTGGCCCAGTCCGGCGTGCTGCAGTCGCAGCGTGCGCTGTTGCAGGGCGACTTCGGCCGCGTCAAGCCCTCGCCACTGGACCGCGGCTATCGGCTGTCGTCGGTGCTGCAACACCTGCGCGGCCGGGTCGGCTTGCCGATCGTCACCGGCCTGCCTTTCGGTCACATCGCGACCAAGGTCAGCCTGCCGCTGGGGCGACGAGTCACGCTGGTCGTGCAGGGCCGGGACGTGCTGCTGGGTTGGTGAGGACTGGTAAGGGTATCCGCCCCGGCCGTGACCAAGGGGTGATGCTTAGAATTGGCTAAGCACGCCCTCCGTCGCGGCGGCAGCCACAAGCTGCAGTCGGGTCGAGGGCGCTGTCGTTGAAGCATGACGTTCATCCCGTCCGCGGCCACCCGAGCGCAGCCGGGCAGTGCAAGGAGACCGCATGAGCGCAGCCCTGACATCGATGCGATTGTTTTTCATCTGCGCGTGCTGCCTGCTGCAGGCCACCCTGGCCGGCTGCAACAACAACCCCTGGCCGGATGGCCAGGCGGCCAGCAACACGCTGCACTCGGCAGTGCAGGAAAGCTCTCCCCGGCACCTCGACCCGACGGCGTCGTACTGGTCGAACGACACGCCCTACACCTACCAGATCTACGAGCCGCCGTACGGCTACCACTACCTCAAGCGTCCGTTCCAACTGGTGCCCAAGTCGGCGCGCGAGGTGGTCAAGCCGCGCTACCTCGACAAGGACGGCAAGCCGCTGCCTGACGACGCGCCGTCCGACGCGGTGGCCGAAAGCGTGTACGACGTGCCCATCAAGACCGGCATCCTGTTCCAGCCGCACCCGGCATTTGCCCTGGACGAACAGGGCCGCCAGCGCTACCACGCGATGAAGCCGGGCGAGCTCGGCGTGCGCCTGTCACCGCTGCACTTCGAGCACCAGGGCACGCGCGAGTTGGTGGCCGAGGACTTCGTCTATGCGCTCAGGCGCCACGCCACCACGCGCGTGACGACGCCGATCTTCTCGACCTTCGCCGAATACGTGGTCGGCCTGGCCGACTACGGCAAGCTGATCAAGGCCGAAGACGACAAGCTGCGCGCAGGGCTCGACCCGGCCAGCCTGGACAAGCCTTTCCTCGATTTCCGCCGCTGGCCGATGGCAGGTGCCTCGGCGCCCGACAAGCATCTGCTGCGCATTCGCATCAAGGGCAAGTACCCGCAGTGGAGCTACTGGATGCAGATGACGTTCCTGGCCCCGGTGCCGTGGGAGGCGGATGCTTTCTACGCCCAGCCCGGCATGGCGGTGGCGGGCCTGACGCTCGACCGCTGGCCGGTCGGCACCGGTCCTTACATGATGACCGAGTTCGTGCAGGACCGGCGCCATGTGATGAAGCGCAACCCCAACTACCGCGGCGAGCCCTATCCCTGCGACGGCATGCCCGGCGACAAGGCAGCCGGACTGCTGGCCGATTGCGGCAAGACCATGCCCTTCATCGACACCCTGGTCTTCACGATCGAGCGCGAAGCCGTGCCGATGCGCAACAAGTTCCGCCAGGGCTTCTACGACGTCGAGGTGTTCGAGCGCACCGACACCGGCAAGGACTACCTGGTGGCGATGCAGGACAGCGAAGAGGTGCGGCGCGAGTACACCGAGAAGGGCTTTCGCCTGAACAGCGGCTCCGACGTCAACAGCTACTTCATCGGCTTCAACATGCTCGACCCGGTGATCGGCAACAGCGCCGACCCCGAGCAGGAGCGGCGCAACCGCAAGCTGCGCCAGGCGATCTCGATCGCCATCGACTGGGAAGAGTATTCCAAGGTCTTCCCGAAGAAAGCCGGCTCGACGGCGATGAGCCCGCTGCCGCTGGGCATCTTCGGTTCGCGCGAGGAAACGCCCGCGGGCGTCAATCCGGTGACGCATGTCTGGCAGGACGGCAAGGCGGCGCGGCGTTCGATCGAAGAGGCCAAGCAGCTGATGGTCGAGGCCGGTTACCCGAGCGGCCGTGAGGCCAAGTCCGGCCGCCCGTTGGTGCTCAACTACGACTTCTACGCCGCACCCACGCCCGAGAACAAGTCCGAGATCGACTGGGTGGTGCGCCAGTTCGCCAAGATCGACGTGCAGCTCGAGGTGCGCGCGACCAACAACAACCAGTTCCAGGACAAGGTGCGCAAGGGCAAGTACCAGATCTTCTGGCTGGGCTGGAACGCTGACTACCCCGACGCCGAGAACTTTCTGTTCCTGCTCTATGGCCCGGCCGGCAAGACCAAGCATGACGGCGAGAACACGTCCAACTTCGAGCATGCCGAGTACGACCGCCTGTTCGCGCAGATGAAGACGCTGGACGACGGGCCGGACAAGCAACTGCTGATCGACAAGCTGGTGCACATTGCGCAGGAAGAGGCGCCCTGGACCATGGGTTTCTTCCCCTATGCCTCAGCGGCCGCGCAGCAATGGGTGCACAACTACAAGCCGGCGATTCTGGTGCGTGACCATGGCCGCTTCCTGCGCCTGGACGTGCCCAGGCGGGTGGCGGCGCAGGCGGCCTGGAACCACCCCGTGTGGTGGCCGTTGCTGGCGCTGCTGGTCGCCGCACTGGCGCTCTGGCAGCTCGGCCGGCGCACGCTGCGCAAGCGCGAACGCACCACCGGCCGCGGTGAAGTGCTGGCCTGAAGGCGACCGGATCGATGGCCTCCTATCTGCTGCGGCGCGTCTTCTACGGCGCCCTGATCCTGCTGGGGGTGAACCTGGCGACGTTCTTTCTCTTCTTCACGGTCAGCACGCCTGACGACATGGCGCGCCTGAACCTGGGTGGCAAACGTGTCACCCAGCAGGCGATCGAGAAATGGAAGGTCGAGCGCGGCTACGACAAGCCGCTGTACTTCAACGCCAAGCAGCAAGGCGGCGCACAGCTGACCGAAACCATCTTCTGGGAACGATCGGTGTCGCTGTTTGCGCTGCGCTTTGGCCGCGCCGACAGTGAATCGGCGGGCGACATCGGCCATGAGGTGGCCTCGCGCATGTGGGTCAGCCTGCAGATGGCGCTGCCGCTGTTCGTGCTGCAGGTCATCGCCAGCACCGCCTTCGCGCTGCTGCTGGTGATGTTCCGCCACTCGCGGCTGGATTTCTGGGGCGTGGTCAGCTGCGTGCTGATGCTGTCGATCTCGAGCCTGTTCTACATCATCGTCGGGCAGTACCTGTTCTCGCGTGTGCTCAAGCTGTCGCCGATCTCGGGCTACGCGCCGGGGCTGGACGCGGTCAAGTTCCTGCTGCTGCCGATCGGGCTGTCGCTGATCGCGCGCATCGGCGGTGAGGCGCGGCTGTACCGGGCGATGTTCCTCGAAGAGATCGGCAAGGACTATGTGCGCACCGCGCGCGCCAAGGGCCTGGCCGAGCAGGTGGTGCTGTTCCGCCACGTGCTGCGCAACGCACTGATCCCGATCATCACCAGCGCCGGCGGCTACCTGCCTTATGTGTTCCTGGGCAGCCTGGTGTTCGAGAACTTCTTCGGCCTGCCGGGCCTGGGGGCCTACGTGATCGAGGCTATCGGCAAGCAGGACTTCGCGATCGTGCGCACCATGGTCTTCCTCGGCTCGCTGCTCTACATCGCCACCTTCGTCCTGATCGACCTGGCCTACACCTGGGCCGATCCGCGGGTCCGGCTCGCCTGAGGCAACGAGACCGCCGCCATGCCCAAGCTCGTACTGCTCTGGACCGACGTGGCCATCTGGCTGCTGCTGGTCGCCCTGCTGGCCTACAGCGTGTTCGTGCTGCGCCGACCCAACCTGCGCGGCAACTGGCGCAAGGTCTTCATCGACGCGCCGGCACTGTGTTCGAGCCTGGTGCTGCTGGCCTGCCTGGCCGTAACGATGCTCGACAGCGTCCATTACCGACCCTTGTTGCCGGCGGTGGCCGGCAGCAGTGGCAACGCCGTGGCCTACGACGCGCGCACGCGCTCGGTGCTCGATGCGCTGCTTTGGCAGTTGGTGCAATCGCGCGAGTCGACCTACTCGCGTCCGCTGGCCTACGTCGGCTTCACCAAGGAATCGGTCGAGGTGGGTGGTCAGTTGCAGCGCGTTGCGCCACGCCTGAAGTTCGGTGGCGCGCACCTGTCGGATCCGGCCGCGCAGTGGGCCGGTGACCTCGCCCTGCGCGCGCTGGGCGGCCTGGCTGGCGGCGCGGGCGTGGCGGCCTTGCTGTCGCTGGCCCTGCTGGCCGGACTGGCGCGCGCGCGGCAGATGCCGCTTGCCGGGCGCGTTCGTGACGTGCTGCAGGGCCGGAGCCAGGTCCCCTGGCGTGCGGCGATGGTGACCCTGCTGGTGATGAGCGTGCTCGGTGGCGTGGCGCTGGCGCTGGCCGGGCCCTATCACCTGATGGGCACCGATACCACCGGCAACGACGTGTTCTACCAGTCGATCAAGAGCATCCGCACCGCCTTCGTCATCGGCACCCTGGCCACCGTGGCCACGCTGCCGCTGGCGGTTGTGCTGGGCATCATGGCGGGTTACTTCAAGGGTTGGGTCGACGAGCTGATCCAGTACGTCTACACCGTCCTGTCATCGGTGCCCAACGTGCTGCTGATCGCCGCCTGCGTGCTGATGGTTCAGGTCTTCCTGGACAAGAACCCCGAGCTGTTCGAGACCGGCGCCGAGCGCGCCGACGTCAAGCTCTTCCTGCTCTGCGTGGTGCTCGGCCTGACCGGCTGGGCCGGCCTGTGCCGGCTGCTGCGTGGCGAGACGCTCAAGCTGCGCGAGCTCGAATACGTGCAGGCCGCCAGCGCCTTCGGCGTCAGCCACGGACGCATCATGCTGCGCCACATCTTCCCCAACGTGGCGCACCTGATGCTGATCGTCACCGTGCTCGACTTCTCGTCGCTGATCCTGTACGAGGCGGTGCTCAGTTATGTCGGCGTCGGCGTCGACCCGTCGATGAACAGCTTCGGCGGCATGATCAACATGGCGCGCGCCGAGATGAGCCGCGACCCGGTGGTGTGGTGGTCGTTTGCCTCGGCCTTCGCCTTCATGGTCGCCCTGGTGCTGGCGGCCAACCTCTTTGCCGATGGCGTGCGCGACGCCTTCGACCCGCGTGCGCGAAGCTTCCGGCCCCGGCGAGTCGTGGCACGATTGGGCGCGACCACTCACAGGAGAGCGACATGAACACGCTGGATCGAATCACCTTCACACCGGGCGTGATGGGCGGGCAGGCCTGCATCCGGGGCATGCGGATCACGGCCGGCATGATCGTTGGTGAGATTGCAGCGGGTGCGAGCTTCGACGACCTGCTGAAGGATTAGCCAGGCACTTGATGGGCTGATGCAATCCATGCTTGCCGCGATCGCGTAGGAGTCAGAGGCCCTGCGCCGAGGCGCTGTCCTGGTGGTTGGGCCACAGAGCAGCCGGGTGCGCTTGCTTGCGCTGGT
>JANOJJ010000074.1:0-3686 GCA_031408155.1 Rubrivivax sp. | reverse complement strand
AACTGGACGCCGCGCTCGAGCACGATGTGCTGGTTTTCAGCCGCGAACTCGATCTGCACCAACTGCTGGAAGATGAACTGTTGCTCGACCTGCCGCTGGTTCCGCGCCATGACGCCTGCCGCGAGCCGCTGCTGCCGCTGGTCCACGAACCGGCAGCCGCCGAGCGCGTACACCCGTTCGCCGCATTGGCAAGCCTGCGCCGTGGCGGGGCATGATCCTTGGTGTGCAGCCGGCATCGGCTGGGCTGTTATACTGAAAGGCTTTGCGGCCTTGCAGGTGCGCGATTGGTTCGGCCCCGGCCGCGAGACTTCGAGGGCCGGTGGCGGATTCGGTGACTGGAGCAGCGCAGCAGGGGAGCAGCGCAGTAGCGGACGATGGCTCCGCCGCGCGGGGTCCGGTCCGGTCGGCATACGCAAGCCGCATTTCATCAGCTCCCTCGACGAAGCCGAGCGCCCGCCCTGGGGGAGCGCCGTGCCCCCAGGAGATCGCCATGGCCGTTCAACAAAACAAGAAGTCGCCGTCCAAGCGCGGAATGCACCGCTCGCACAACGCCATCGCGGCGCCGGGGACCGGTGTCGAGCCGACCACCGGCGAAGTGCATCTGCGCCACCACATCAGCCCCACGGGCTTCTACCGCGGCCGCAAGGTTGTCAAAACCAAGGCCGACGCCTGACATGCGGCGCCGTGGCGCCTGCCGTGCCGGCCCCACGCGACCCGTCGTCGGCTGAGCGTCAGATGCCTGCCCGGGTCCGCGGCCCGCGGGACTCGGGACAGGGGTTGCATCGATGACACAGACATGTCTTGCTGTGGATTGCATGGGGGGGGACTCCGGTCCAGCCAGCACCATGCCGGCATGCCGTGCCTTCCTCGACCATCACCCGGATGCCAGTCTGGTGCTGGTGGGCGCGGCCGACGTGATCGCGCAGGCCGAGTCCTGGCCGCGCTGCATGCTCGTGACGGCCTCACAGGTCGTGCGCATGGACGATCCGCTCGAGGTCGCGATGCGCCACAAGCGCGATTCGTCGATGCGGGTGGCCATCTCGCAACTCAAGAGCGTCGATGGTCGGACTCCGGTTGCGCAGGCCTGCGTCTCCTCGGGCAACACCGGTGCCCTGATGGCCGTGGCGCGCTACGTACTCAAGACGATGGAAGGCATCGAGCGACCGGCCATCGCCTACGCAATGCCCAATGAGATCGACGGCACGACGATCGTGCTCGATCTGGGTGCCAATGTCGACTGCACGCCCGAACACCTGCTGCAGTTTGCGGTGATGGGTTCGGCGCTGGCGGCGGCCATGCAGGCCGACCGGGGCGGCGGCGAACCGACTGTCGGCCTGCTCAACATCGGTGAGGAATTGATCAAGGGCGGCGAAACCATCCGCCGCGCCGGTGAACTGCTGCGCGCGGCGCATGCCGCGGGACATGTCAAGTTCATCGGTAACGTCGAGGGCAACGATATCTACAAGGGCACCTGCGACGTGGTGGTGTGCGACGGCTTCGTCGGCAACGTCATGCTCAAGACGTCGGAAGGGCTGGCCAACATGATCGCCGAGTTCATTCGCCAGGAGTTCACGCGCGGTCCGCTGTCCATTCTGGCGGCGATGGTGGCCTTGCCGGCGCTCAAGCGGCTGAAGAAACGAGTCGATCCGCGGCGCCACAACGGGGCGGCTCTGCTCGGACTGCGTGGGCTGGTCTTCAAGAGCCACGGATCGGCCGATGCGCTGGCCTTCGAGCATGCATTGCGGCGCGCGTATGATGCGGCGCGCCATCGGTTGCTTGATCGTGTTCACGATCGAATCGCACAGACGATGCTGTTGATCCCTGCCAGGGCCGAAGGCGCTGCCGCCGAGGCGGCCGCGGACCCGGCCCGTCGAGTCGCATGAACCCCATTCCCGCGAAGTTTTCGCGCATCACCGGGACCGGCAGTTTTCTGCCCGAGCGCCGGGTCAGCAACAGCGACCTGGCCCGCCGGCTGGCGTCCACCGGCGTCGAGACCAGCGATGCCTGGATCGTCGAACGGACCGGCATCAAGGCGCGCCATTTTGCGGATCCGGGTGCACTGTCGAGCGATCTCGCGGTGATCGCCGCGCGGCATGCGCTCGAGGCCGCGGGCCGGCGTCCCGACGAGATCGACCTGATCATCGTCGCGACGTCGACGCCCGACATGATCTTCCCATCGACGGCCTGCATCGTGCAGCACAAGCTGGGCCTGCACGGTGGCGCTGCCTTCGACCTGCAGGCGGTGTGCACCGGCTTCGTCTATGCACTGGCGGTGGCCGATTCGATGATCCGCACCGGCCTGGCCTCGAAGGCGCTGGTGATCGGGACTGAGGTCTTTTCGCGCATCCTCGACTTCAAGGACCGGACGACTTGTGTGTTGTTCGGCGACGGCGCCGGTGCGGTCGTGCTCGAAAGCAGCGACAAGCCGGGCGTGCTGGCCAGTGAACTGCAAGCCGACGGCCGCCACGTAGGCATCCTGTGCGTGCCCGGCAATGTCAGTGCCGGCGTGGTGACCGGCGACCCCTTCCTGCGCATGGACGGCCAGGCGGTGTTCAAGCTCGCGGTCGGCGTGCTCGACAAGGTCTCGCGATCAGTACTGGCCAAGGCCGGACGAGCGCCCGAGAGCTTGAACTGGCTGATTCCACACCAGGCCAACATCCGCATCATGCACAGCACCGCGCGCAAGCTCGGGCTGCCGATGGAGCGATTGGTGGTCACGGTCGACGAGCATGGCAACACATCGGCTGCGTCGATTCCGCTGGCGCTGGATACTGCGGTGCGACGCGGCCGCATCGTGCGCGGCGACTCCGTGCTGCTGCAAGGGGTGGGCGGTGGCTTCACCTGGGGCGCGGTGCTGCTCGACTTCTGATCCGGACGCTGGAGCGACATGGCTGTGTTTGCATTCATCTTTCCCGGGCAGGGCTCGCAGAGCGTGGGCATGCTCGACGCCTGGGGTGGCCACCCGGCGGTTCGAGATGCGCTGGCCGAGGCCTCGCAGGCGCTGGGCCAGGACGTGGGCGAACTGATCCACACAGGCCCCGCCGACAAGTTGGGGCTGACCGAGAACACCCAGGTCATCATGCTGACCGCCGGAGTGGCCTGCTACCGCGCGTGGCTCGCCGAGGGCGGTGCGCCACCGGTTGCAGTGGCCGGGCATTCGTTGGGTGAGTACAGCGCCTTGGTCGCGGCCGGTGCACTGACCCTGACCGACGCAGTGCCGCTGGTGCGGTTTCGCGCCCAGGCCATGCAGGCTGCGGTGCCAGTGGGCGCAGGAGCGATGGTGGCCGTGCTCGGCCTCGAGGCCGAAGCCGTGCGTTTGGCGTGCGAGCAGGCGGCCGCCGAGATCGGCGAGCCGGTATCTGCAGCCAACTTCAACGAGCCCAGGCAAATCGTGATCGCCGGCACCAAGGCCGCCGTAGCGCGCGCCTGTGAGGTGCTCAAGGCAGCCGGCGCCAAGCGTGCGCTACCGCTGCCGGTGTCGGCGCCTTTCCACTCGGTGCTGATGAAGCCGGCAGCCGATCGCCTGGCCGAGCGTCTGCGAGGCGTGGTCATCGCCGCACCGACCATCGCGCTCGTCAACAACATCGATGTGGCGGTCGAAACCGAACCGCAGCGCATCCGCGACGCCTTGGTCCGCCAGGCCTATGGCCCGGTGCGCTGGGTCGAGGTGATGCTGGCACTCCATG
>JANOJJ010000274.1:0-2847 GCA_031408155.1 Rubrivivax sp. | reverse complement strand
CCCAAAGTCGTCCACGACGGCGCCGACCGTACCCGGCCGAGCAGGTCGCAGCAGCACGTTGTCGAGCCTGGCAAGTTGGCCAGCGCACAGACACGCGGTGCTCGCCGCACTAGGCTCGGCAGCAGGTCTGAAGCCGGACACGAGGCCCTGACTGCTCAGGGCCTTGTGCCTGCCAAAGGCCCGAGCATGTCCCGCACACCCACTGCGCGGTCGGTCCAGGCACGGTCGCAAACACCAGGAGCCCGACATCGTGACTGCTGCCAAGCGCGCTCAACAAGCCAAGGCTGCGACGCGCGCGACGCGCGGGGCTCCGGCCCCGGCTGCCAAACGCGCCGGCGCGTCGCTGGCCACCTCGCTGGCGCGGCAACTGCAGTCGATTGCGAGTTCGGTGCTGGGCAACGTGGGCACCGCGACCGACCTGGCGTTCACACTGGCGCAGTCGAAGATTCAGCGGCCGGGACCGAAGGCCGCGGTCGCCAGGAGCGCGGCCCTGCTGCGTGACCTGCGCCAGGCTGCCGGGCTGACCCTCGAAGATCTCGGCCGCGCGCTCGAGGTGGACGACCCGTCGTTCATGGGCCTGGTCGAGAACGGCAAGATCGGGCTGCCGCTCGAGTTGATCCTGCGCATGACCGCCGTGCTCGGCCGCAACGACCCGGTCGGGTTCGTGTTGCAGATGACGCGTGGCTACAACCCCAGGGTGTGGCAGGCGCTCGAAGCAGTGGGCCTGGGCCAACTGCTGGTGCAGGCCGGCCGCGAACGCGAGTTCGCCAACATCTACCGCAGCCACGACGCAGCGCGCGCGCTGTCCGATGCCGACTTCGCTGCCGCGCTGTCGTTCGCCGATGCAGCCTTCGCCACCGCGCTGGCGTTCCAGGGCCGACGCAAACGGGTGCCGGCCGACGCACCGACCCCGCCTGCGACGCGGTGAGTGCGCGCGGCAGCGCGCGGCCTGCTTGCGGTGCGTCATGGCTTGCATCGCCTTGACGCTTGGCGCAGCCGTTGAGCGTCGGCGCATCACAATCCACGCTCGAGCGCGCGACAACCGAAAGAGACTCATGTCGAACCAGGACCTTTACCTGCAACGGCGCCGGTCAGCCGCAGACGCGGTGGACCTCGTGCGCAACGGCGATTGCATCATCGTGCCCACCGGCGTGGCTGAGCCGCCGAGCCTGTTGACGGCGCTGTCGGACAAGCGGCGCGACCTTCTCGACGTGAAGGTGTCGCAGATCCTGGCCATGCGCAAGTACGCCTACATCGATCCCGAGACCGTCGACCACGTCCGCCATGTCGCCTTCTTCTACGGCGGCGCCACGCGCTCCGGCGGCCAACAGGGCTGGATCGATTTCATCCCCAACTGCTTCTCGGAACTGCCGGGCCAGATCGAACGCGGGCTGATCGGAGCCGACGTCGTCTTCACGCTGGCGTCGCCGATGGACGCACACGGCTACTTCTCCGTCAGCCTGGGCGTCGACTACACGATGGCCGCCATCGCCAAGGCGCGCGCGGTGGTGCTGGAGGTCAATCCGCATGTGCCGTACGCCTTCGGCAACTGCCACCTGCACATCTCGCAGGTGGCGGCGCTGGTCGAAAGCAGCGAGCCGGTGTTCGAAGTGGGGCTGCCCAAGATCGGCCCGGTGCAGCAAGCGATCGGACGCACCGTCGCCGACTTGATTGACGACGGCTCGACGCTGCAGATCGGCTACGGCGGCATCCCCGACGCGGTGGTGATGCAACTGGTGCACAAGGTCGACCTCGGCATCCACACCGAGATGATCGGCGACGGCATCCTGACCCTGGTCGACAGCGGCGCCGTGACGAACCGGCGCAAGAACTGCCTGCCCGGCAAGATGGTGGCCACGTTCGCGCTCGGCTCGAGCAGACTCTACCGCTTCATGGACCGCAACCCGGCGCTGGAGATGCATCCGGTGAACGTCACCAACGACCCCGCGCTGGCGGGTCTGAACGACAAGCTGGTCGCCATCAACGCCACCTTGCAGGTTGACCTGCTCGGGCAGTGCGGCTCCGAAAGCCTGGGCTCGACGCCGTACTCGGGCACCGGCGGGCAGACCGACTTCGTGCGTGCGGCCAACCGCTCGCGTGGCGGCAAGGCCTTCATCGTGCTGCCCTCGACCGCCAAGATGGATGCCATTTCGCGAATCGTGCCGACGCTTGCGCCAGGCACGCATGTCAGCTGCAGCAAGAACGATGTCGACCATGTCGTCACCGAATATGGTGTGGCGCGGCTGCGCGGCAAGTCCGCCCAGCAGCGCGCGGCGGCGCTGATCGCGATTGCGCACCCTGACTTTCGCGCCGAGCTGACGCAGCAGGCCAGTCGGATGCACGGGCGCTGAGCGCGCCGTGCGGCGCCGTCCTAGCGCCCGCCGCGCCTGGCCTGCAACTGTCGAACCGTGCCCAGGATGACGCGCAGAATCTCGACCGGTGGCGGTGGGCACCCCGGCACGGTCGCATCGACCGGGATCACGTTGGCGACCTTGCCGCAACTGGCA
Source organism: Rubrivivax sp. (assembly GCA_031408155.1). Taxonomy (GTDB): domain Bacteria; phylum Pseudomonadota; class Gammaproteobacteria; order Burkholderiales; family Burkholderiaceae_C; genus Rubrivivax. The sequence goes on along the minus strand of JANOJJ010000274.1, from coordinate 340 downwards.
TAACTCTGGCCGAAGATGCCACCGCTGCAGCCGCAATCGCCCACCGCCACCACCAGCCGGGGCTCCGGCGTGGCGTCGTAGGTGCGGCGCAGCGCCTCTTCCATGTGGCGCGAGACCGGCCCGGTCACCAGCAACAGGTCGGCATGGCGCGGGCTGGCGACGAACTTGATGCCATAGCCCTCGAGGTTGTAGTAGGGGTTGTTGAGCGCGTGGATCTCGAGCTCGCAGCCGAGGTCAGCGGCTGCCCGCCGCCGCCGCTGGAAATCCTGCGCGGCATCCTGGGCGTGGTCAGCAAGCGGCTGCCCGCCGCCGAAGCAGCCCGGCTGCAGCTGCCGATCAG
>JANOJJ010000229.1:0-2096 GCA_031408155.1 Rubrivivax sp. | reverse complement strand
GTTATCCTGTTGGTGCCCTGCCTGTATCCCTTTGACTACCTGCTGGCGCGCCCGGGGGGGCCAGCGCGCCCGGTGCTGTTGTTGCACGCGCCCCGGCTGCTGGGGGCGGGGCCGCGGCGGCGCATCCTGGAGGTAGCCCTGCCGCTGGCGCGCCCCGCCATCACGGCGGGCGTGTCACTCGCCCTGATGGAGACGCTGGCCGATTACGGCGTCGGCGCCTACTTCGGCCTGACCACCTTCAGCACCGGCATCTTCAAGGCCTGGCTGGTGATGAACGATGGCGTCGCTGCGGCGCAACTGGCGTCGGTGCTGTTGGCGGTGGTGGCGCTGTTGCTGGCTGCCGAGCGCGCGGCGCAGAAGCGGCTGCGCTTTGCAGCCAGCCGCAGCGGCGCCCTGCACACGGCCGACGCGCGGGCATTGCCCTTGCGGGGCCGTGCGGCCGCCGGCGCCTGGCTGCTGTGTGCCTTGCCGGTGCTGCTGGGCTTCGTGCTGCCGGTGGGCTGGCTGGCCTGGATGCTGTGGCAGGAAGCGCACAACGCCGAAGTCGGACTGCCGCTGGCGCGCTTTGCGCAGTGGGCCTGGGCCAGCTTTCGCCTGTCCGGCTCGGCGGCACTGCTGGCGGCGGCGCTGGCGCTGGCGTTGGCCTTCGTCATGCGCCGGCGCAGCAGCCTGCTGCTGCAGGGCGCGGCGCGCGTGCTATCGCTGGGCTACGCGGTCCCGGGCGCAGTAGTGGCCATCGGCATCCTGCTGCCGATGGGCTGGTTGCAGCAACGCTGGCCCGACGTGCCCATCGCCGCTACGTTCACCGGAACGTTGCTCGGCGTCATGTATGCCTACCTGGCGCGCTTTTCGGCGGTGGCACTGCAATCGGTCGAGGCCGGCTATGCGCGTGTGCCGCTGTCGATCGACGAGACCGCCCGCATGCTGGGCGCGCGCTCGCTGCGCCTGTTCGTGCAACTGCACGCACCGTTGCTGCGCCGTTCGGCACTGGCGGCGGCACTTCTGGTCTTCGTCGACGTGATGAAGGAACTGCCCGCCACCCTGGTGCTGCGCCCGTTCGGCAGCGACACGCTGGCCGTGGTGGCTTACAACTTCGCGCGTGACGAACGCCTGGGCGAAGCCGCCTTGCCGTCACTGGCCATCGTTGCCGTGGGGTTGATCCCGGTGATGATGCTGTCGCGCGCCTTGCGCAGCGCTCGGGATGCCTAAGGGCGCAGCGCGCGCGTGACCGAGGCCATCGCCGCCAGCGCCTGGCCTGGTTGCTCTGTCACTGCCGGATCGAACACCGATTCGGCAGGCACCCCGAGCAGGGCGCGCGCCTGGGCCTCGGTGCCGGCCAGCCAGCTTGTCCACTGGTCGGGCTCGAGGGCCACCACCGAGCGCTTGTCCTGCGCGTCAGCGGGGAGCCTGGGGTCCGGCTTGTGCAGTCGGGCCAGCAACGGGTGGCCATCGCAGTTGATCGTGATCATCGAGCAGTTGGGAACGATCTCGCCACTGGCCGGGTCGGTCCATTCCGACCAGATGCCGCCGAGCGCCCACGGCTGGCCGTCGGCGCGGCGCAGGCGCCACCAGATGTTCTTGCCGGTCTCCCAGTTCGGCTCCTGATACCAGGCACAGGGGATCAGGCAGCGCTGGCCGTTGCGCCAGGCGTCACGGTATGTCGGCCGGCTGGCGATCGACTCGGCGCGCGCGTTGTTGGTCAGGATGGCGCGCGAGTCCGGGCGCCTGGCCCGGTTGCCCGGCGCGATCATTCCCCATTGGGCCATCAAGGCCTGCAGGCCGTCCGCTCCGCGGCGCAGGATCAAACCGTTGTTGTACGGTCCGACCGCGACTTCGCGGTAGCCGGCGGGCAACTGCAATCGGAAGTAACGCTCGACGTGGTCGCGCGGCGCCATGTGGTAGAGGTTGCACATGCTGCGACTGTAGGCCCGCGGGCAGTCGTCCCCCTACGGCCGGCTGTTCGCTCGAGGCGCTCGAGGCGCTCGCGGCGCTGGAAGTGCTGTCGCACATCCGTGCCGCAGACGGCAGCTTCGAACTGGCCGACGACCCGGTGTCGATCGCGACGGCCGCGCGCGCCGGTCCGAGCCACGCTCAGC
>JANOJJ010000209.1:0-2257 GCA_031408155.1 Rubrivivax sp. | reverse complement strand
CGAGGCCTTGCGTCTGATGACGGTGCGATTGGTGCGCAAATCGTCGCGGGCGCCCTCATCTGACGGCGCCGCAGGCATTGGAACGGGCAGGCATTGGGCCCTGCTCAAGCTCATCGAACCGGGCATGAGGGCCCTCGAGCTGCTCGACGGCGACTCTGTCAACCGGGCCAAGGAGCGCGTCGTCGGCAGCGCCGAGCGCATGCAGTACCTGCGCTGGAACTACTGCGAAATCGAGAACTACCTGCTTCATCCAGCCCCGCTGCGGCGATTCCTGGAGCGGCAAACAAGCCTGGTCGGCGGGCCCGTGGACGAGGCGCTGGCCGAGCTGGACCAGGTGCTCGAGCCGTCGTTTCGCACCAACCCGCTTTCGCCGAGCCGCTTGCAGCTGCAATGGTTGCGCAGCGTGCCTGCCAGCAAGGAAGTCCTTCCGGCCATGATGCAGGTTGCTGGCTTGAACCAATTTCCGAAGAATCGCTATTTCGAGATTGCGCTGAGGTTCGCGCCCGACGAGGTGCACCCCGAAGTGCGTCACAAGCTCGCGCTGCTGAAGTTTGCTTTCGGCGCGGGGCCAGATCCTGGCTCCTACGAATCGTTCATTGCACATGCTTGACTTCCAGGTCGAAAGCCCGATCCAGAACAGCCCCTACGAGGAGCCCACCAAATGGTGGCGCATCGTGCCGGGCGAAGTGCCGCGCCTGATCGACGGCAGGCGGCCGGCGGCCTACTTCTGGCGCGGAGCCAGGCCCGGCGCCGCCGATGAAGACAGCGAAGACGTGGGCACCGAGATCACGCTGATCATGGTGAACCGCATCCGCGACCGGGTGCGGCAATGGCGAGCCGACGACCACCCGGGCGCCAGCCGCATCACGCTCGAACTGCTGGCCTGGTGGCAACGCGAAGGGCGCGACCAGCGACTGTTCTTCGCGCAACTGGAAGCGGCGATCACGGCGATCTTCCTCACCGAGGCGCGGGCCGACTACCTACAGGGCATCGACGTGACGCCTGATCGGCCCACCGAGCGACAAGCCGCCGACGGCATCAAGCCCTTGATGCGCTGGGCCTGCAAGATGGCCACCGGTAGCGGCAAGACCACGGTCATGGGCATGCTGGCCGCCTGGACCATCCTCAACAAGGTGGGCAGTGGCGGGCGCGATGCGCGCTTCGCTGACTTCGTGCTCGTGATGTGCCCCAACGTCACGATCCGCAGCCGGCTGGCCGAGCTGGACCCATCACGAGGCGAGGCCAGCCTGTACCGCACGCGCGACCTCGTGCCGCCGCACTTGATGGTGCTGCTGGGCCAAGGGCGCGTGTTGGTCCGCAACTGGCATGTCTTCGAGCTGCTCGACGACAGCACTGTGGGCGGCGACAGCGCCCGCGTGGTGCGGCGCGGGCAGGAGCGGCGCGAGCGGCGCACGGTACGCATTGCCGAAAAGTCCACCACGGCGCGCGGCGCTCGCTACATGACGCTGGAGGCCTATCGCAAGGCCCAACTCCTGGGGCTGCTGGAAGTGCACAGCGAAGCCCGCGACGAGCATGGCACGCCGGTCCAGGCCGAGGTGGTGGAGACGCGCTACGTGGAGTCCGACTCCAAGTGGCTCAAACGTGTGCTCGAGGACGGCGCCCGCAAGCGCAACATCATGGTCTTCAACGACGAGGCGCACCACGCGTACCGACTCGGTGAGGCTGACGACAACGATGAAGAAGACGACGACGATGACCTCGAGGCCTACTACCGCGAAGCCACGGTGTGGGTGGAGGGGTTGGACCGCATTCACCGGCTGTTGGGCATTCAGCGTGTGCTGGACTTCTCTGCCACGCCCTACTACCTGGGCCGTGTGGGCAACAACGCGAACCGGCCCTTCCCATGGGTGGTGTCTGACTTCGGGTTGATGGAGGCCATCGAGTCCGGCCTGACGAAGATCCCGCAATTCGCCGCGCGGGATCTGACCGGCTCGCCGATCCCCGGCTACTTCAACATCTGGCGCTGGATCCTCCCCCAGCTGAAGGCGTCCGAGCGCGGCGGGCGCAAAGGCTTGGCCAAGCCCGAAGCGATCTTGCGCCATGCGTTCACGCCACTTGTGATGCTCGGTGGACTGTGGCAGCAACGTGCCCGCGAATGGGCCGCCACCGGGGCCGAGGACAGGCCCCCGGTGTTCATCGTGGTGTGCAAGAACATTCGCTAGTCGAAGCTCGTCTTCGATTGGCTGGCGCTGGACGACCCGCCCCCGGGCGTACCGAAGGCGGGTTTGTCCGACTT
>JANOJJ010000189.1:0-2109 GCA_031408155.1 Rubrivivax sp. | reverse complement strand
AATGACCAACTCGCAGAGCGCCTTCGGCGAACAGATGGACAGCCTGTGCGACATGGTCAGCTTCGGGGGCCGCGCCTGCTCTCATCGTCTACACCTGGGCGCTCAGCGGCCTGGGCAAGCTGGGCTGGATTCCGGCCTTCGTCTACATCTCCGGCGCGGCATTGCGACTGGCGCGATTCAACGTCAATATCGGCGTGGTCGACAAGCGCTTCTTCCAGGGCTTGCCCAGCCCGGCTGCCGCCGCCATGGTGATGGGACTGATCTGGGTGATGGACGATGCCGGCTTCAAGGCCGTGTACAAGATCGACTGGCTGGCCTGGACCGCATTCGGCGTGACGCTGTATGCCGGGCTGTCGATGGTGACCAACGCACCGTTCTACAGCTTCAAGGTGGTGGGCGGCAAACGCACGGTGCCCTTTGCGGTGATCGTGGCGATCGCGCTGGGAATCGCGCTCATCAGCCTCGACCCACCGCGGGCCCTGTTCGCCATCTTCTGTGCCTACGGATTGTCTGGCTATGCGGTTTACGCCTGGCGCAAGGCCAAAGGTTTGCGCGCCAGCGTCATCGCGACGTCCACCGACGACCCTGACGAAAAGGGACTGCATCCGTGACGTTCGCCGGCTCGATGCGAGCTTCCGTGCTATATTGATTTTATGATTTCTTCGATCAACCGCTGCACACAACGCCTACTGGCGCTGACGCTGCTACGTGCCCTGCGGGTGCGCTGATCGGATCTCGTCCCAACACCAGACAAAGCTCCTTCCCGATCAACGGCCCGCCAGCGCACAGCAGCGGGCCGTTGTCCTTTTGAGAGCTGTACTTGTGCACCCGCCAAACCACGAGGCTTCACCATGACCGACAAGCTCATCATCTTCGACACCACCTTGCGTGACGGCGAACAGTCGCCCGGCGCATCGATGACACGGGACGAGAAGCTGCGCATCGCGCGCCAGCTTGAGCGGCTGCGCGTCGACGTGATCGAAGCCGGGTTTGCGGCGTCGAGCCCTGGCGACTTCGAGGCCGTCAAGGCCATCGCCGCGGCAATCAAGGATTCCACCGTGTGCTCGCTGGCCCGTGCCAACGACCGCGACATCGCACGTGCCGGCGAAGCGCTGCAGGGGGCCGCGTCGTCGCGCATCCACACCTTCATCGCCACCAGCGAACTGCACATGGAGAAGAAGTTGCGCATGACGCGCGACCAGGTCTTCGAGCAGGCCGTTCTGGCGGTGCGCTACGCGCGCAGGCTGTGCGGCGATGTCGAGTTCTCGCCCGAGGATGGCTACCGCTCCGATCCCGACTTCTTGTGCCGCGTGCTCGAAGCCGTGATCGCCGAAGGCGCCACCACGATCAACATCCCCGACACGGTGGGCTACGCAGTCCCCGAGCTGTATGGTGAGTTCATCCGCAGCCTGCGCGAGCGCATCCCCAACGCCGACCAGGCGGTCTGGAGCGTGCACTGCCACAACGACTTGGGCATGGCGGTGGCCAACTCGCTGGCCGGCGTGAAGATCGGCGGCGCACGACAGGTGGAGTGCACCATCAACGGCCTGGGCGAACGCGCCGGCAACTGCAGTCTCGAAGAAGTGGTGATGGCGGTGCGCACGCGCAAGGACTACTTCGGCCTGAGCATGGGCATCGACACGACGCAGATCTTGGCGGCTTCGCGCATGGTCAGCCAGACCACCGGCTTCGTGGTCCAGCCCAACAAGGCGGTGGTGGGGGCGAATGCCTTCGCTCACGCCAGCGGCATCCACCAGGATGGTGTGCTCAAAGCGCGCGACACCTACGAGATCATGCGCGCCGAAGACGTGGGCTGGGCCGCCAACAAGATCGTGCTGGGCAAGCTGTCGGGCCGCAATGCCTTCAAGCAGCGGCTGCTGGAACTGGGCATCGGGATGGAGTCGGAAGCGGAGATCAACGCAGCTTTTGCGCGCTTCAAGGATCTGGCCGACCGCAAAAGCGAGATCTTCGACGAGGACATCATCGCGCTGGTCGGCGACGAGAGCGTGACCAGTGAGGTCGAACATTACCGCCTGCTGTCGCTGGCGCAGCGGTCCGAGACCGGCGAACGGCCGCATGCCAGGGTTGCCTTCTCGGCTGGCAGCGTGG
>JANOJJ010000155.1:0-4021 GCA_031408155.1 Rubrivivax sp. | reverse complement strand
GGCAGCTGTGCAGGCGGCTGGGCGCGGGCTATGCGGTCAGCGAAATGGTGACCAGCCAGCGCGAACTCTGGACCTCGCTGAAGACCTCGCGTCGTGCCAACCACGACGGCGAAGCGGTGCCGGTCGCGGTTCAGATCGCCGGCGTGGACCCGAGCGAGATGGCCGACGCGGCACGCTTCAACATCGACCGCGGCGCGCAGATCATCGACATCAACATGGGCTGCCCGGCGAAGAAGGTCTGCAAGGTCTGGGCGGGTTCGGCCCTGATGCGCAACGAGGCGCTGGCACTGGCGATCGTGGATGCGGTGGTGGCCGCCTGCAGCGCGCGCGGCGTGCCGGTCACGCTGAAGATGCGCACCGGCTGGTGCGACCGCGAACGCAACGCGCTGCGGCTGGCGCGCGCCGCGCAAGACGCCGGCGTCGCGATGCTGACCATTCATGGTCGCACGCGCGAGCAGGGCTACAGCGGCCAGGCCGAACACGACACGGTGGCCGCCGTGAAGGCGGCGCTGCGCATCCCGGTGGTGGCAAACGGGGACATCGACTCACCCGAGACCGCGCGCGCGGTGCTGCTGCACACGGGTGCCGACGCCGTGATGATCGGCCGCGCAGCGCAAGGCCGGCCGTGGATCTTTCGCGAGGTCGCGCACTTTCTGGCCACCGGCCAGCACTTGCCGCCGCCGGCCACGCGTGACGTGCTGGGCTGGCTGGTCGAGCATCTGCACGACCACTACTCGCTGCATGGCGAAGGCGCGGGCGTGCGCAGCGCACGCAAGCACATCGGCTGGGCGGTGCGCGCCCTGCCCGGCGGCGAAGCCTTCAGGGCGGTGATGAACACGCTCGATTCGGCCGCGGCCCAGGTCAGCGCGCTGAGCCGCTTCTTCGACCAGTTGGCCGAGCAGCATCGCCTGCTGCCACCGGGCCGGGCGGCCAACGACGAGCGGGTGGTTCTCAGCGCATGACGAGCAAGCAGATCGACGAATGCATCCGCGCCAGCCTCGCGCAGTACTTCGAGGACCTGCGCGGAACCGAGCCCCATGCGGTGCACCAGATGATCCTGGCCGCAGTCGAAAAGCCGATGCTCGACGTGGTGATGAAACACGCCGACGGCAACCAGAGCAAGGCCGCCGAGTGGCTGGGCATCAACCGCAACACGCTGCGGCGCAAGCTGCTCGACCACAAGTTGATCAAGTAGGAAGGACGCCGGTCGGGCGTCCATGGCTTCGTCTTTTCGGGACCCTGCATGCCCAAGCTCACTGCGCTTATCTCCGTCTCCGACAAGGCCGGCGTGGTCGACTTCGCGCGCGCCCTGCACGCGCTGGACGTCGAATTGCTGTCCACCGGCGGCACCGCCCGGCTACTGTCCGATGCCGGACTGCCGGTGACCGAAGTCGCCGAGGTGACGGGATTCCCCGAGATGCTGGACGGCCGGGTCAAGACGCTGCACCCACGCATTCACGGCGGCCTGCTGGCACGGCGCGACCTGCCGGCCCACATGGACGCGCTGCTCGAGCACGGCATCGGCACGATCGAGCTGCTGGTGGTCAACCTGTACCCGTTTGCCCAGGCCACGGCGCGGCCCGACTGCACGCTCGAAGACGCGATCGAGAACATCGACATCGGCGGCCCGGCCATGCTGCGTGCGGCGGCCAAGAACTGGCCCGACGTGGCGGTCGTGATCGACCCCGCCGACTACGCGCGCGTGCTCGACGAGTTGCGCCTCGGCGGCGTGCAGCGATCGACCAAGTTCGCGCTCGCCGGGAAGGTCTATGCCCACACCGCAGCCTATGACGGCATGATCAGCAACTACCTCGGTTCACTCCAGCGTGGTGCCGAGGACGACGTGGCCGCGGTGCCGGCACGCACACCGTTCCCGGCCGTCTACAGCCTGCAGTTGAGCAAGAAGCAGGACCTGCGCTACGGCGAAAACCCGCACCAGGCCGCAGCCTTCTACCGCGAAGGCCTCCCGGCCGCGGGCCTGCTGGCAGGCTGGACGCAGTTGCAGGGCAAGGAGCTCAGCTACAACAACATCGCCGACGCCGACGCGGCCTGGGAATGCGTGCGCAGCTTCGACGGCCTGGGCACCGCGGCCTGCGTCATCGTCAAGCATGCCAACCCTTGTGGTGTGGCCGTCGGCGCGACCTTGATCGAGGCCTACGCCAAGGCCTGGCAGACCGACCCCACCTCGGCCTATGGCGGCATCCTGGCCTTCAACCGCCCGCTCGACGAAGCCACCGCGCGCCGGATCGGCGACAACAAGCAGTTCGTCGAGGTGCTGATCGCACCGTCGGTCACGCCCGACGCGCGTGCAATCCTTGCCGCCAAACAAAACGTGCGCGTGCTCGAGGTGCCGCTGGGCGCTGCGGCCAATGCGCTGGACTTCAAGCGCGTGGGCGGCGGCATGCTGCTGCAGACGCCCGACACGCGCAATGTCGGCCGCGCCGATTTGCGCATCGTCACCAAGCTGGCGCCGAGCGAGACCCAGTTCGCCGACCTGCTGTTTGCCTGGAAGGTGGCCAAGTTCGTCAAGAGCAATGCGATCGTCTTCTGCGCCGGCGGCATGACGCTGGGCGTGGGTGCCGGCCAGATGAGCCGCGTCGACAGCGCGCGCATCGCTCGCATCAAGGCGGGCAACGCGGGCTTGTCGCTGGCCGGCTCGGCGGTGGCCAGCGACGCCTTCTTCCCGTTCCGCGACGGGCTGGACCTGGTCATCGACGAGGGTGCGGCCTGCGTCATCCAGCCCGGCGGCTCGATGCGCGACGACGAGGTCGTCGCTGCCGCCGACGAGCGCGGGATCGCGATGGTCTTCACCGGCACGCGGCACTTCCGTCATTGAGGGTCAGGCCCGGGCCGACCCTTACGTCGTTGCGCGTAAGGCTGGACAATCCCCAACCGGGGTACCATTTCGCTGCGCGTCGCTGGCAGAGTGGCGCAATCACCCACCCTTGGAGATAAGTCATGAGCCAACGCGAAGTCATGGTCCTGAGCGCAGTCCGGTCGGCGATCGGTACCTTCGGCGGTTCCCTGAGCGGCCTGGAGCCGCCCGAACTGGCCGGCACGGTGATGAAGGAAGCGGTCAGCCGCTCCGGCGTCGACCCCCAGTTGATCAACTACGTGACGGTCGGCAACACCATCCCCACCGAGTCGCGCTACGCCTACGTGGCGCGCGTGGCCAGCATCCAGGCCGGGCTGCCGATGGAGTCGGTGGCGATGTCGGTCAACCGGCTGTGCTCGTCGGGCCTGCAGGCCATCGTCACCACCGCGCAGAACATCATGCTCGGTGATTGCGACTACGGCGTCGGCGGCGGCGTCGAGGTGATGAGCCGCGGCGCCTACCTGATGACGGCGCTGCGCAACGGCGCCCGCATGGGCGACACCAAGGCGCTCGACGCCATGGTCGCCGTGCTGACCGACCCGTTCGGCGTCGGCCATATGGGCGTTACGGCCGAGAACCTGGCCACCAAGTGGAACATCACGCGCGAACAGCAGGACGCGCTGGCGGTCGAGTCGCACCGCCGTGCCGGCGTGGCGATCGCCGAAGGCCGCTTCAAGAGCCAGATCGTGCCGATCACGCTCAAGGGCAAGAAGGGTGACGTGGTGTTCGACACCGACGAACACTGCAAGCCCGGCACGACGATCGAATCGCTGTGCAAGTTGCGGCCCGCGTTCAAGAAGGACGGCGGCACGGTCACGGCCGGCAACGCCTCGGGCATCAACGACGGCGCCGCCTTCTTCGTGCTGGCCGGCGCCGACGTGGCGGCCAAGGCGGGCCAGAAACCGATCGCCCGCCTGGTGTCGTACGCCGTGGCCGGTGTGCCCAACGACGTGATGGGCGAGGGCCCGATCCCGGCCACGCGGATTGCGCTGAAGAAGGCGGGCCTGACGGTCAGCCAGATGGACGTGGTCGAGAGCAACGAAGCCTTCGCGTCGCAGGCCATCACCGTGTCGCGCGCGCTCGAGCTCGACCCAGCCAGGACCAACCCCAACGGCGGCGCCATCGCGCTCGGGCACCCGATCGGCT
>JANOJJ010000144.1:0-1607 GCA_031408155.1 Rubrivivax sp. | reverse complement strand
CATGGTGCGCAGGCTTGCTTCCGCCATTCGACGGTCGAACAGCCCGGCCGGATACTGGCAGCTCGCCAATACGAAGCTCAGTCGGAGTGCAGGGGCCTCGGCAAGGAACGAGTGCTCAGCCTTTTCGAGGTCCGCGAGCCGGACAAACGCCGCTTCGAGTTTCGCGGCCGGAACCTTGCGCGCCCATTCGATCGCCTCGGCAGCGCCGGGTGGAAAGCTGGCACCCGCGTCCAGCGCTGCCGCCGGCACTGCACCCAGCTTCAGCAGGGCCTCGGACATTGCGCCGGTCGGGAACGAAACCTTCGTTCGCAGCCACTCAGGATCGGGTAGACGCGGGAACTCCCCGGCGGGTGGTCCCGAGCTGCCGTCACCGGGACTCGGGCGAGCAGATTCGGCACCGGCGTGGACCGGTTGCAGCGGCAGCGGCCAACTCGGTTCGGTGGGCGAACGCCCCAGCACCGCGGTCGTGTCGTCGATGTCGAAAACGACCAGCGCGAGCCACCCGAAGTGTTGCTGGACTTGCACCCTTCGTCGCAATGCCGGCAGCGGCGGGCTCGCGAAAATCCAGTCGTTGCTGGAGCGCAGTTCGCTCATGTCCACACAGTCAGCCCAGTCATGGACGATGAACGTCCGCTTCGGCGCACCGGCATCGACGCTCGCTTGCACCGCAATGAGGATCAGGCGCGCACGCCCCTGGTCAGGGGCCGACATACAGGCCAGCCGAATCGAACTGCCGTCGAAATCGATACGTGGCCCGATCCAGGGCAGGTCGGGCACCCAGCGCACCGCCTGCGCGGTGCCGGCCGTAGCTGCCTTGCCGTGGAACCCGGCGATGGTCTCGAAGACCGCTGCCGACCCGGTACCGATCAACAGGTCCTGATGGCCGAAGTCACCGAAGGTCCTGGCCTCGAACGGAATCTCAGCGGCCTGGAAATGCGCCTGCAGCAACGATTGGGTATACACGTCGACCAAGCCGTTGTCGGCGCCGTGGATCGCCAGCGTCGGGATGTTTCCCCAACGTTGCCTCAATCGACGGCGAGTCACGAATTCACCCCGGCCGCGTTGGTTGGTGATCGCGCTGAAGCGTGCAAAGTGGATCGATTGCGCCACCGTGTCGAGGTGGATGGGGCCGAACAGGTCGTCGATCGCATCCAGGGTTGCCGGGCTCATGTTGGCCGCATTGAAGTCGCGTCCGTACAGAACGTCCATCCGATGGCGGGTGCCGGTCCACGCTGTCTCGGCGCAGGGCCGCAGCGGGTTCTCGATGCGGAATTCGCTTTCGGGGTAAGGCAGGCTGGAAAGGAATCGATCGAGCAACTCGTCGGAGACCGTTGCCTCGCGCGGCGCGCGGAACTGGTAGTCGTCGGCCAACAGCCAGCGCCGCACCGACTGGAAGGCAAAGGCGCGAAAGATGTTGCTGTCGGTGTAGCGCAGCACGGGGCCCTTCTGGCTCAGCACGATGCTTCGAATGCAGGGGTGGGGCAGACCAGACCGCCGCGCCGCGCCATTGAAAGCCGTCAGGGTCCCGAATTGCTCGCTGGTCAACCAGGCCTCGACACCCAGTTCGACGGCGCCGCTGCGCACGTCCGTCGCATCGGTCAGCAGCG
>JANOJJ010000132.1:0-3189 GCA_031408155.1 Rubrivivax sp. | reverse complement strand
GTCATAGCAGCCGTCGGCGGCCAGCAGGCCGTCACCTTGGCGCAGCGTCACGCGCTGGGCCACCGCGTGTCGATCGACGTTCAGCCGGGCCACAGCCAGTGCGTCCGGCGACAGATCGGTGGCATCGACCCGGGCCCCGGGCCAGGCCAGCGCGGCCAGCACCGCCAGGCTGCCGTTGCCGGTGCACAGGTCGAGCACGCGCGTCGGGTCCTGCTCGATCCAGGCTTGGGCCGTGCCTTCTGCCAGCACTTCGGCGATTAGCGATCGGGGCACGATGACTCGTTCGTCGACGTGGAAAGGCAAGCCTTGCAGCCACGCTTCACCGGTCAGGTAGGCCGCGGGCTTGCGGCTGGTGATGCGCTGCGCCAGCAGTTCGTCGACCGCCTCGGCTTCGTTCGCCGACAGTTCGTGCGCGCGCCGTTGTCGTCCAGCGTGTCGAGCGGCAGGCCCAGCCGCCACAGCACCAGCCAGGCCGCTTCGTCGAAGGCGTTGAGGGTGCCATGGCCGAAGCTCACGCCCGCTGCATCGAGCCGCGCAGCGGCGCGCTCGACGGTCTCGGTGAGATTCATGCGAGAAGCTGTTCCAGCGTGCGCCGGTAGACGTTCTTCAGCCGTTCGACCGAGGCCGCCTCGACCCGCTCGTCAACCTGGTGGATGCTCGCATTGACCGGTCCGAACTCCACCACCTGCGCACAGATGCGCCTGATGAAACGGCCGTCGGACGTGCCACCGGTGGTGGACAGCACGGGGGTGACGCCGCACTCGGACTCGATCGCCAGGGACAAGGCCTGGCACAGGCTGCCGGGCTCGGTGAGGAACGGTTCGCCGCCGAGCGTCCAGTCGACGTGGTGTTCAACGTGATGCCGGTCGAGCACCGCATGGACACGCTGCTGCAGTGACTCGGGCGTCGATTCGGGGCTGAAGCGGAAGTTGAAGTCCAGTTCTGCCTGGCCCGGTATCACATTGCGCGCTCCGCTGCCGGCATGCAGATTGCTAACCTGCCAGGTGGTGGATGGGAAATGCAAGTTGCCGTCGTCCCAGCGCATGGCGACCAGTTCGGCCAGCGCCGGCGCCAGTTCGTGCAGCGGATTGCGCGCCAGCTGCGGATAGGCCACGTGCCCTTGCACGCCGCACACCCGCAGTGCGCCGCTGAGACTGCCACGACGGCCGTTCTTGATCATGTCGCCCAGCCGTTCGACCGAGGTCGCCTCGCCGACGATGCAGGCGTCCAGCGACTGCCCGCGAGCGTGCAACCAGTCGACGATGCGCAGCGTGCCGTCGCAGGCCGGTCCCTCTTCGTCGCTGGTGATGAGAAAGGCCAGCGTGCCGGCGTGCCTCGCCTGCGCGGCCACGAATTCCTCGGCGGCGACCACCATCGCCGCAACCGAGGTCTTCATGTCCGCTGCGCCACGGCCATAGAGAAATCCGTCCCGATACGAGGGCACGAAGGGCGGTGTGGTCCAGGCCGAAGCCGGGCCCGGCGGCACCACGTCGGTGTGGCCGGCCAGAGCCAGCGAGGGCCCGGGTCGGCTGCCGCGGTGGACGGCCCAGAGGTTGCTGACCACGGCGCCCGCGGGGCCATGCGGCATGGGCAGGCAATCGAAACCGGCGTCGCGCAGCCGCGCTGCGATCAGGTCCTGGCAGCCTCCATCCTCGGGTGTGACGGATGGGCGCGCGATCAGCTGTTCGGCCAGTCTCAGCGTGGGTGTCACTTCTTGGTCATCCAGGGCGCCGCCGGCCCCTTGCCGTCGTCCGGGCGCACATCGAGCGTGATCTCGGTAAAGCTGGCCTGGTCGGGTTCTTCCTTCTTCGGCGTGATACGCGACAACGGCGTTAGCTCGTTCTGCAGACGCCACAGCAGGTTGGTCGGCGAGTCGGCGTGAGCCATGCCTTCGTCACGCGTGACCGTGTTGTCCTTGATCAGGCGGGCGATGTCCTGCTCGAACGTCTGCGAGCCTTCGGCCATCGACTTTTCCATCGCCTCCTTGACGCTGGAGAAATCCCCGTTCTCGATCAGCTCGGAGACGAACTGGGTGTTCAGCAGCACCTCCACCGCCGGGATGCGACCGCCGACGTTGTTGCGCAGGAGCCGCTGCGACACGATGGCGCGCAGCCCGGCTGCCAGATCGGACAACAGGGCGGGGCGCGACTCCGGCGTGTAGAAGGACAGGATCCGCCCCAGCGCGTGATAGCTGTTGTTGGCGTGCAGCGTGGCCAGCACCAGATGGCCCGACAGTGCGTACGAGATGGCCGAGGTCATGGTCTCGCGGTCGCGGATTTCGCCGATCAGGATGCAGTCGGGTGCCTGGCGCAAGGCGTTGCGCAGCGCCACCTGCAGCGACTGCGTGTCACGCCCGACCTCGCGCTGGTTGACGATCGAGCGCTTGTTGCTGAACAGGAACTCGATCGGATCCTCGATCGTCAGAATGTGCCCGGTGAGCTGCTGGTTGCGCCATTCAATCATCGACGCCAGGGTGGTGCTCTTGCCGGTGCCGGTGGCTCCGACCATCAGGATCAGTCCGCGCCTCTCGACCACCAACTGCGACAGCAGCGGCGGCATGCCCAGCGAGTCGAGTGGTGGAATTTCCTGCGGGATGCAGCGAAACACGGCTGCGATGGTGCCGCGTTGCTTGAAGGCCGAGAGGCGAAAGCTGCCGACCTTGGCCACGCCGATGCCGACGTTGAGTTCGCCGGTTTCGTCGAGTTCCTCCAGTTGCTGCGGTGTCAGCAGTTCGGCCAGCAACTGGCGCGTCTGCGACGGTGTCAACAGCTGGTCCGACAACTGCATGATCTGGCCGTGGATCTTGATCAGAATGGGCGTGTTGGCCGACATGTAGACGTCGGAGGCGGTCTTCTCCGCCATCAGCCTCAGCACGCGTTCCATGTTGCCGCTCATCGAGATCTCCCTGTGGGTGTTGCGGACCGCCGGGCTCGATCAGGCGCGCAGCAATTCGTTGATGCTGGTCTTGGAGCGCGTCTGCGCGTCCACGCGCTTGACGATCACTGCGCAGTACAGGTTGTACTTGCCGCCGGCCTTGGGCAGGCTGCCGCTGACCACGACCGACCCGCTCGGGATGCGGCCATACGTCACCTCGTCGCTATCGCAGTTGTAGATCGGCGTGCTCTGGCCGAGGTACACACCCATGCCCAGCACCGAGTTTTCCTCGACGATCACGCCTTCGACCACTTC
>JANOJJ010000110.1:0-8132 GCA_031408155.1 Rubrivivax sp. | reverse complement strand
GGATAGATCAGCCCCACCAGCGCTGCGCTGGCGATCAACTGCGGACCGAAGCGCGCCCTTTCGGCAATGCCGCCCGAGACGATCGCCGGAATGGCTGCAGCAAAGGTCAGCAGGAAGAAGAACTTGACCAGCTCGTAGCCGTTCTTCTGCGCCAGCGTTTGGGCGTCGGCGAAGAAATCCACGCCATAGGCGATGAGGTAGCCGACGAAGAAGTAGGCAATGGTCGAGACCGCAAAGTCGACTAGGATCTTGACCAGGGCATTGACCTGGTTCTTCTTGCGCACCGTGCCCAGTTCCAGAAAGGCGAAGCCGGCATGCATGGCCAGCACCATGATGGCGCCGAGCAGGATGAACAAGGCATCGGTGCCTTGCTTGACTTGGTCCACGGGGGTCTCCTCCAGGCCTGGTCGCACCACCTGCGACCGGATCGCACCAAGTCACGCAAATTTCATTCCCAGAGTGGGGCGTACGCCGAACCGGTTTGGACGCGCGCAGCACCGAGTCTTTGCACCAAAGCGGAGCCTCGAGCCCTTGTTCGGTGCGCAGCCACGCCACCGACGCACCCGATTGGGAGACAGGCCCGGCGACCTGAGCTATTCGATCGGCGTCAGCTTGGCGACCGCCAGCGCCAGCCACTTGGCGCCATGGCGGCCAAAGTTGACCTGGGCGCGCGCATCGTTGCCGCTGCCTTCGAGCGTGAGCACCACGCCTTCGCCAAACTTGCCGTGGAACACCGTCTGCCCGACGCGCAGCCCGCCCAGCGCGCGCTGCGCCGTCATCGCCTGTGGCATCGGCTGCACCGGTTGCGGCCGGTCGGCAGCGTTGACCCGTCCGGCGCCGACGATGCCCGACAAGCCGCTGCCGCGCTCCCAGGCCTGCTGGTAGCTGCGTGCATAGCCGGAGCCAAAGCCCTGCTGGCGCGGCGTCAGCCATTTCATCGCGCCATCGGGCAGTTCGTCGAAGAAGCGGCTCTTGACGTTGTAGCGCGTCTGGCCGTGCAGCATCCGGGTCTGGCTGAAGCTCAGGTACAAGCGCCGGCGTGCGCGCGTGATGGCCACGTACATCAGGCGGCGCTCTTCCTGCAGCCCGTCGGCGTCGGACAACGACTGCTCGTGCGGGAACAGGCCTTCCTCGACGCCGCTGATGAACACGGCGTCGAACTCCAGACCCTTGGCCGCATGCACCGTCATCAGCTGGATCGCGTCCTGGCCCGCCTGGGCCTGGTTGTCGCCGGCCTCGAGCGAGGCATGGGTCAGAAATGCTGCCAACGGCGACATGATCTCGCCGGTCTCGGCATCGGGCACGGCTGCCGACCCGCTGCCGCTTTCGTCGACCGGCAAGGCCACCGCGTCCTTGCCGAAGCCTTCCTGGGTGACGAAGCTCTCGGCCGCGTTGACCAGTTCCTCCAGGTTCTCGATCCGGTCCTGGCCTTCCCGGTCGGTCTTGTAGAAGGTCAACAGGCCGCAGCCCTGCAGCACGTGCTCGATGATTTCGCGCAGCGTCAGGCCGTGGGTGGCCTCGCGCATGCCGTCCAGCAGCTTGACGAAAGCGGCCACCTTGACGCCGGCGGCGCCGGCCACCGAGCCCACGCTCTGGCTCAGGCTGCGCCCGCTGTTGCGCGCGGCATCCGACAACTGCTCGACCGTGCGCGCACCGATGCCGCGCGCCGGAAAATTCACCACGCGCAGGAAGCTGGTGTCGTCGTTGGCGTTCTCCAGCAGGCGCAGGTAGGCCAGCGCGTGCTTGACCTCGGCGCGCTCGAAGAAGCGCAGGCCGCCGTAAACGCGGTAGGGCACGCCGGCATTGAAGAGCGCACTTTCGATCACGCGGCTTTGCGCGTTGCTGCGGTAGAGCAGCGCGATCTCTTGCCGCGGCACGCCGCCACGGTGCAGTTGCTGCGCTTCGTCGAGGAACCACTGCGCCTCGGCGAAATCGCTGGTCGCCTCGAACACCCGCAGCGGCTCGCCGGCGCCGGCGTCGGTGCGCAGGTTCTTGCCCAGACGCTGGCTGTTGTGCGCGATCAGCTCGTTGGCCGCGTCCAGGATATGACCGAAGCTGCGGTAGTTCTGCTCCAGCTTGATGACGCGCCTGACGCGGTACTCGCGCTCGAAGTCGGCCATGTTGCCCACGCGCGCACCGCGAAAGGCGTAGATGCTCTGGTCGTCGTCGCCGACGGCGAACACGCCTTGCGTCTCGTGACCGGCGGTGGCGGCGCCGGGCGGCGGCGCAAACATCTTCAACCACGCGTACTGCAGCCGGTTGGTGTCCTGGAACTCGTCGACCAGCAGGTGACGAAAGCGGCGCTGGTAATGTTCGCGCAGCGGGTCGTTGTCGCGCAGCAGTTCGTAGGTGCGCAGCATCAGCTCGGCAAAGTCGACCACGCCCTCGCGCTGGCATTGTTCGTCGTAGGCCTGGTACACCTCGACCAGCTTGCGACCGTGGGCGTCGCGCACGTCGACGTCGCGCGCTCGCTGGCCGTCTTCCTTCGCGCCGGCGATGAACCAGGTGACCTGCTTGGGCACGAAGCGCTCTTCGTCGAGGTTCATCGACTTGATGACGCGCTTGACGGCCGAGTGCTGGTCGCCATTGTCGAGGATCTGGAAACCTTGCGCCAGCCCGGCCAGCTTCCAGTGCGCACGCAGGAAGCGGTTGCACAGGCCGTGGAAGGTGCCGATCCACATGCCGCGCACGGCGATCGGCAGCATCGCCGACAAGCGCGTGAGCATCTCCTTGGCGGCCTTGTTGGTGAAGGTCACGGCCAGTACTCCACCGGGCGAGAGCTTGACGGTGGACAGCTGCCAGGCGATCCGCGTGGTCAGCACGCGGGTCTTGCCTGACCCTGCGCCGGCCAGGATCAGCGCCGGCTCGGCAGGCAAGGTCACCGCGGCCCGTTGTTCGTCGTTCAGGCCTTGCAGCAGGCGTGGCGCCGCGGGGGAATCGATCATCGATCGATTCTAGGGTGGCCCCTGCGCCACCCCGGGGCTGCTTCAAGCCGCGTCGACCAGGCCCTCCAACTGCATCAGGCGACTGAGTCCGACACGGCCGAAAGCGGCGCCATGGAAGCGCTCGGCCTGCAGCCGCGCTTCGATCCAGGTCACGAAGGCCTCGGCCTGCAAGGGGCGGCTGAGCAGGTAGCCCTGGATTTCATGGCAACCCAGGTCGCGCAACAGGTCGGCCTGGGGCTCGGTTTCGACGCCTTCGGCCACCACCTTCATGCCCATGCTGCGGCCGAGCGCGATCACCGCATTGGCAATCGCCGCGTCCTCGCGGCTGTCGGGCAACGACGAGACGAAGGAGCGGTCGATCTTCAAGGTGTCGACGTTGAAGCGCCGCAGGTAGCTCAGCGATGAATGCCCGGTGCCGAAATCGTCGATCGCCAGTCGCACGCCGATGCGCGCAAAGCTCTCGAGCAGGTTGCGCGTGCACTCGGTGTCTTCCATCAGCAGCGACTCGGTGAGTTCGATCTCGAGCCGGCGCGGATCGATGGCGTTCTCGCGCAGCGAGTCTTCCACCAGCGAGGCCAGGTACTGATGGCGGAACTGGCGCGCCGACAGGTTGACCGCCATGCGCAGCGGCGGCAGACCCATGCGGTCCCATTCGCCGAGCTGGCGGCAGGCGGTCCGGATGACCCAGGCCCCGACCGGCAGGATCAGGCCGGTTTCCTCCAGCACCGCTATGAAGCGGTCGGGCGGCACCATGCCCTGCCCTGGCCGGTGCCAGCGCAACAATGCCTCGACGCCGGTGATCCGGCCGCTGTCGAGGTCGGCCTTGGGCTGGTAGTGGAGCTCGAACTCCTCGCGCTCGACGGCGTGGCGCAGATGGCCTTCGAGCGACAGCCGGGCCGACACCGCGGCATTGAGGTCGTCGCTGAAGAAGCTGTACATGCCGCGGCCGAGTGACTTGGAGCGGTACATCGCCATGTCGGTGTGGCGCACCAGCCCGTCGAGGTCGACGTCGTCGGTGGGGTACATCGAGATGCCGATGCTGCCCGAGATGACGATCTCTTCCTCGCCCACGTGGAACGGCGTGGCCAGGGCGTCGAGGATGCGCCGCGCGACGGTGGCCGCGTCCTCGGCAGAGTCGATCGATTCGGCGATGACGGTGAATTCGTCGCCGCCCAGGCGCGACAAGGTCAGTGAAAAGTCGTCCACCCCACGCACCACCGAGTCGACATCACGCAGGCAGTCGGTGAGGTGGCGCGTCACATGCTGCAGCAGGCGGTCGCCGACCTCGTGACCGAGGCTGTCGTTGACCAGCTTGAAGCGGTCGAGGTCGATGAACATCAGCGCCAGCGGCCGACTCGAGCGCCGCGCCCGCGCCATGGCCTGCCCGAGCCGGTCGCGGAACAGGGCCCGATTGGGCAGTCCGGTCAGGCAGTCGTAGTTGGCCATGTAGGTCAGCCGGTTTTCGGCCTGCGACCGCTCGGCGGTGTCGCGCAGGTGCAGGAACCATTGCCGGCCCTGCGTGGTCGACACGGCTCGCACCCGCACATCGACGACACGCTGCCCCTTGGCCAGGCGCAGGTGGGCTTGTCCATCACTGATGCCCGCTGGTTGCCGGCACTCGGCTGCGTCTTGCAGCAGCAGGTCCGCCAGCGGCTGGCCGACCACCGTTGCCGCGTTGCGCCCGAGCATCGTCGCCGCCGCCGGATTGCAACCGCGCACGCGGCCGTCGTCCCAGCAGACCAGCAAACCGTCGACGACCTGGTCGAACAAGGCCAGGAACCAGGGATCCGGAGCCGATGGGAGCACTGCGACCGGCGCCGGCGAGGCCGCGCGAAGCCAGCGCCTCAGGAAGGGCCAGCGGGCGAGTGCAGGACCCTTGCTCGGACCTCGGGACGGCAGATTCACGGGGTGGGATGCCTAGAGCAGGACGGATGGTTCCTTGTCGGCAGGCGGCGGCTCGGACTTGAGCGCCGGCGCTCCGTCAACCCGGGAGCGCCGCGTAGAATTCACCGCCGGGCCTACCGCCCCGCACCGCCCCGCACGCCGGCAGCAGCCGGTCCGCGCGGGCTGGCTGTAGCGGCTCGTCCCGGTCAGGTCGTCGGCGGCGCAGCGGCAGGACGTCGATCGGTCCTGCCGCAGGTCGTTGGCCGTGCCGCCGACATCGGCGTGTCTGCCAACTTTTCTCGAGCCCGAGCATGGAAATCTTCGACTACGACAACATCCTGCTGCTGCCGCGAAAGTGCCGTGTCGACAGCCGCAGCGAATGCGACCCGTCGATCGAGTTCGGCGGTCGGCGCTTCGCGCTGCCGGTGGTGCCGTCGAACATGAGGACCGTGCTCGACGAGCCGGTTGCCACCTACCTGGCGCGCAACGGCCATTTCTACGTGATGCACCGCTTCGACCTCGACAACGTGGCCTTCGCCCAGCGCATGCGCGAGCAGGATCTGCTGGTCTCGATCAGCTCGGGCGTCAAGCCGCGCGACTTCGAGGTCATCGACCGCCTGGCCGCCGACGGCGTTGGCGCCGACTACATCACCATCGACATCGCACATGGCCATGCCGACAGCGTGCGCAAGACCATCGAACACATCAAGACGCGGCTTCCGCAGGCCTTCGTGATCGCCGGCAACGTGGCCACGCCCGAGGCCGTGATCGACCTCGAGAACTGGGGCGCCGACGCGACCAAGGTCGGCGTCGGCCCGGGCAAGGTCTGCATCACCAAGCTCAAGACCGGCTTCGGCACCGGCGGCTGGCAGTTGAGCGCCTTGAAGTGGTGCTCGCGCGTGGCCACCAAGCCCATCATTGCCGACGGCGGCATCCGTCATCACGGCGACATCGCCAAGAGCGTGCGCTTCGGTGCTGCGATGGTGATGATCGGCTCGCTGTTCGCCGGCCACGAAGAATCGCCGGGCGCCACGGTCGAGGTCGACGGCAAGCTCTACAAAGAGTACTACGGCTCGGCCAGCGACTTCAACAAGGGCGAATACAAGCACGTCGAGGGCAAGCGCATCCTCGAGCCGATCAAGGGCCACCTGGCCGACACCCTGCGCGAGATGCGCGAGGACCTGCAGAGCTCGATCAGCTACGCCGGTGGTCGCCAGCTGGCCGACCTGAAAAAGGTCAACTACGTGATCCTGGGCGGCGAGAACGCCGGCGAACACCTGTTCATGTAGCGCTACCGCACCCACATGCCCTGGCGCTCGGCGGGTTCACCGCCGCGCCGCTGGCTGCCTTGCAGGGCGCGACGGCGTTCAGCCGAGGGGCGCAGCGCCGGGCAGCGACCATCATCGGCATGGCGGCGCGCTGCATCGAGCAGCGCTTCGTCGGGCGAGCCCAGCGGCCGGGACAGGTCGTCGGGCACTTCGCAGGTCGCATCGAAGCCATCGAAGTAACGCCCCTCGTCGCGTGCGTTGACCGACTCGAAGTTGACGACGTTGAAAGTGGTGTCGCAACGGCTGACCGGCACGAAGCCGACCGGTTTGCCGCAGGTGGTGTCGCCCACCGCCACCACGTCGACAAAGGGCCGCAGGCCGTTGATCACCTGTTCGCTGGCCGAGCAGGTGCGCGGCCCGGCCAGCACGTACACGCGCGACAGCCCGAGCGCCGAGCGTGGGTCCTCCAGCTTGTAGGTCTCGTTGCTGCGGTCGGCCCGCCGGTCGTTGAACAGCAAGCGGGCGAAGGTCTCGTCCCTGGCGCGCGCGCCGGTCACGTAGGACGCCAGCGTCCGGGCCACCGACACCAAGCCGCCCCCGTTGTAGCGCAGATCGATCACCAGATCCTGCACACCGGCGGCCTTGAAATCGGCGAAGGCCAACGCCAGCGGATCCTCGACCTGGCTGATCATGTCCTTGACCACCAAGTAACCCATGCGTCGGCCGTTCGGAGTCTGCACGACGCTGTTGCCGGTCATCGGCGTCAACGCATAGATGGTGGCCCTGAGCGTGACATTGCGCTCGACACCGGCGTTACGCAGCACGAGTGCCAGGGTCTGCCCTTCGTCGCTGGCGCTGAAGGCGCTGAAGTCGTCGGCAGCGACGATCTGCGCCGCCGTGCGGCCGTTGGCCGAGACGATCTCGTCACCTCGGCGCAGGCCCTGGGCTGCGGCATCGGAGCGCGGCTCGACATAGCGCACGCGCAGCGGCCTCTGCGGCTGCCCGGCGATCTCGATGCCGGCCAGGAAGACACCGTAGCCGAGCGTCTTGCCTTCCGAGAAGTAGCGTTCGAACTCGGCGCTGGGCTCCATCCGGCTCCAGCGGTCGCGCGGAAAGCGGACGTCGCTGCCGGTGTAGAGCGAGGCCTGGAAGAACTCGGCCACCGTGCGTTCGGCCAGCGGGCTGGGCGTGGGCGCCTGCCTGCGCCAGAAGTACCAGTCGTCGAAGTAGTCGGCCAGCCACAGCCGCTCTTCCGCTGTACTGCAGGCGATGCCGGGCACACGAGGCAACAGGCCGTTGTCGCCGCCTCCGCAGGCAGCGAGCAGGACCGCCGCCAGGACGGTGATCCGGCCGATGCCGCGCAAGGTCTCGTGGTGTGACATGCAGGCTCCGTGGACTCGGCTGCGCGGGCATTGCGGCAGGGGCCACGACCTACAATCCGCGCTCACCCGGTTGACCTGTCGCCCTGCGCTGACGCGTGATCCACGCGTCTGCGTGTCTTCATTGTGCTCCCTGTCATGACCACCCCCGAAACGCCAAAGTCCTTCGAACCCGCCGCCATCGAGGCCCGCTGGGCGACGGTATGGGACAGCGCAGGCCTGTTCGCACCCACGCTGGATCCGGCCCGGCCTTCGTTTTCGATCCAGTTGCCGCCGCCCAACGTGACCGGCACGCTGCACATGGGCCACGCGTTCAACCAGACCATCATGGACGCGCTGACGCGCTGGCACCGCATGCGCGGCCACAACACGCTTTGGCTGCCGGGCACCGACCACGCCGGCATTGCGACCCAGATCGTGGTCGAGCGCCAGCTGCAGGACACCGGAGTGTCGCGCCACGACCTCGGGCGCAAGAATTTCGTGGCCCAGGTGTGGGACTGGAAGGCCAGCTCGGGTGCCACCATCACGCGCCAGATGCGCCGCATGGGCGACAGCGTGGACTGGTCGCGCGAGTACTTCACGATGGACGACAAGCTATCGGCCGTCGTCACCGAGACCTTCGTGCGCCTGTACGACGAAGGCCTGATCTACCGCGG
>JANOJJ010000106.1:0-5813 GCA_031408155.1 Rubrivivax sp. | reverse complement strand
GGGCCTCGTCCATCGCCAGCGCCGAATCCTTGGCCAGCAGCGCGACATGCGCCTGCACCTCGCCCTGGCCCTCCAGGGCACGTCGCAGGCGGTTGCTGGCGATCCAGCTCTGGCCGCTGGACTGTTCGATCACGTCCATCGTCCGCGCCGGGTCCAGCCCCAGCCGGGTGGCCAGTCCCAGCGCCTCGCTGGCGCCGATCAGGTTGATCGCGGCCAGCAGGTTGTTGACGAGCTTGGTGCGCGCGCCGTCGCCCGGCCGGACGCCGATGCGAAAGATCGGATCGGCCATGCGTTGCAGGACCGGTTGCCAGCGCTCGAAGGCGGCATCGGCGCACGCGACCATCAGGCTCATGCAGCCCTCGCGTGCGCGCACCGGGCCACCGGACATCGGTGCGTCGATGGTGGCGATGCCGCGTCCAGCCAGCTGGGTGGCGGCCGTCTCCACGTCGGCCGGTGCGACCGTCGGGCACAGCACCACGCCGCTGCCGGGCGGCAGTGCAGCGGCGGCACCGTCGAGGCCGAACAGCACCTCGCGCATCTGCGTGGCGTCGACCACGACCACGATGACCAGATCGCTGGCAGCGGCCAGCGCGGCCGGCGTGGCAGCCACGGTGCAGCCGCCGCTGGCGGCCAGCTTCTCGCGCTCGCCGTCGATGTCGCGCACGCTGACCGCCAGGCCCTGCTCGCGCAAGCGCAAGGCGATGGCCAGTCCCATGTTGCCGATGCCGATGACGCCCACACGGGGCCGGAGCTTGTTCATGGATCCTTCAACTTTGCATCAGGCGGCGGCTGCGCGCGACCGACATCAGGATGCCGATCGCCAGCCCGAGCGACACCATCGCGGTGCCGCCATAGCTGATGAAGGGCAGCGGCACGCCGACCACCGGCAGGATGCCGCTGACCATGCCCATGTTGACGAAAGCATAGGTGAACAAGCTCAGCGTCACCGCCGCGGCCAGCAGCCGCGCGAAGACCGTGGGCGCCTCGGCGGCAATCAGCAGGCCGCGCAGGATCAGGAACAGCAAGCCGGCGATCAGCAGCGCCGCACCGGCCATGCCGAACTCCTCGCAGAAGGCGGCGAAGATGAAGTCGGTGGTGCGCTCGGGGATGAACTCCAGATGCGTCTGCGTGCCGCTCATGAAACCCTTGCCGGTCAGGCCGCCGGAGCCGATGGCGATCATGCCCTGGATGATGTGGAAGCCCTTGCCCAGCGGGTCCTTGCTCGGGTCGAGCAGCGTGCACACGCGGTGCTGCTGGTAGTCGCGCAGCACCGGCCAGCGCAGGCCTTCCTCGCAGATCGTCGGTTCGGCGACGATCAGCGCGATGATGCCCACCGCGCCCAGCGCCAGCACCGGCAGCACCAGGCGCCACGACAGGCCGGCGAAAAAGATCACGTACAGGCCGCCGAACAGGATCAGCAGCGCGGTGCCGAGATCAGGCTGCTTGGCCACCAGCGCCACCGGCAGCAGCAGCAGCAATGCCGCGACCACGAAGTCGGTCAGGCGCAGCTGGCCTTCGCGCTTCTGGAACCACCAGGCCAGCATCAGCGGCGCGGCGATCTTCAGGACCTCGCTGGGCTGGATCACGATGCCGATGTCGAGCCAGCGCGTGGCGCCCTTCTTGGTGATGCCCACGCCTGGCAGCGCCGTCACGACCAGCAGCACGACGCCGATCACGTACAGCGGCAGCGCCAACCGCTGCAGCTTCTGCGGCGGCACCTGGGCCACGACGAAGAGCACGCCCAGCGCGAGCAGCATGTTGCGGCCATGGTCGACGAACCGGGTGCCGTGGTCGAATCCGGCCGAGTACATCGTGACCAGGCCGATCGCTGCCAGCAGCAGCACGGCCAGCATCAGCGGCAGGTCGAAGCCGCTGAACAGCGGGCGCAAGCGCTGCAACGCCGACGGGCGGTCGAAGCTGCTGTTCATCGTGGGCCACCCGACGCCGCCAGCGCGGCGACCCGCGGGTCAGGTGCCGGCAGCGGCTGCTGCGCCATCGGTGCGATGCCGCGGCCTGGCAGCGGCAGGTCGGCCGCGCGTCGCGGCGTGCCGATCGGCGCGCTCGACTTGCCGATCCGCGTGGCGCTCAGGTCCGCCTCGCTCGGCACCTGGCCGAGCAGCACGTAGTCGAAGACACGGCGCGCGATCGGTGCTGCCGCTTCGGAGCCGAAGCCGGAGTTCTCGACCACCACCGCGAGCGCGATCGTCGGCTGCTCGACCGGCGCCATCGCGATGTACAGCGAATGGTCGCGCTGGTGTTCGTCCAGCTTGGCGGCGTTGTATTTCTCGTTCTGGCGTATGCCCACGGCCTGCGCGGTGCCGGTCTTGCCGCCGCTGCGGTAGGGCGCGCCCATGAAGACTCGGGTCGAGGTGCCCTCCTGCGTCACACCGTGCAGGGCCTTGGTAAGCAGGTCGACATGGTCCGGCCGCAGCGGCAATGGCGGCAATGCGTCGCTGGCCACGGGCCTGCGTTCGCGCGTGATCACGTCCTCGATCTCGCGCACCAGGCGCGGCTTGAAGCGCTGCCCGCCCGACACCAAGGTGGCGGTGGCGCTGGCCATCTGCAGCATGGTGAAGTTGTTGTAGCCCTGGCCGATGCCCAGCGAGATGGTCTCGCCGGCGTACCAGCGCTGCTGCTCGGGCTTCTTGTAGGCGCGACGCTTCCACTCGGTGGACGGCAGCAAACCGGTGACCTCGCCCTCGAGGTCGATGCCGGTACGACGCCCGAAGCTGAACGGCGACAGATGCTCGTGCATCAGGTCCACGCCCATCTCGTTGGCCAGCGAGTAGTAGTAGACGTTGCTCGACTTGACGATCGAGCGCGTCATGTCGACCGCGCCCAGGCCGTGGTCACCATGGCTGCGGAAGGTGTGGTTGCCGAACTGGAAGGTGCCGCCGTCGTGGATCACGGTGCCGGGCGCGCGCTTGCCGGCGTTGAGAGCGGCGATCGCCATGAAGGGCTTGAAGGTCGAGCCCGGCGGGTAGGTGCCGCGCAGCGCTCGATTGAGCAGCGGCTTGTCGATGCTCTCGTTGAGTTCGCGCCAGCTTTCGCTGTCGATGCCGTCGACGAACAGGTTGGGGTCGAAGGTCGGCTTGCTGACGAAGGCCAGCACCTCACCCGTGCGCGGGTCGAGCGCCACCAGCGCGCCGCGACGCTCACCGAACATGTCCTCCGCCAGCGCCTGCAGGCGGATGTCGATCGACAGCACCAGCTTGTTGCCCGGCGTGGCGGCGTGGCTGTCCAGGCGCCGCACCGCACGGCCGCCGGCGCTGGTCTCCATCTGCTCGAAGCCGGTACTGCCGTGCAGTTCGCTTTCATAGGCCTGCTCCAGCCCCAGCTTGCCGATGTATTCGGTGCCTCGGTAGTTCGACTGCTCCTCGTCGGACCAGTCCTCCATCGCCTTCTTCTCGCTCTGGTTGATGCGACCGATGTAGCCCAGCAGGTGCGAGCCCACCTCGCCCAGCGGGTAGCTTCGGAACAGTCGCGCCTTGACTTCCACGCCAGGGAAACGGAAGCGCTGCGCGGTGAAGCGCGCCACTTCGTCTTCGGCCAGTTTGGTGCGGATGGGCAGCGACTCGAAGTTCTTGCTCTCGTCGAGCAGGCGCTTGAAGCGCTTGCGGTCGCGTGGCGTGATGTCGACCACGCTGGCCAGCGCGTCGATCAACGGCTCCAGCGGCCCGGCGCGCGACGGCGTGATCTCCAGCGTGTAGGCCGAGTAGTTGGTCGCCAGAACGATGCCGTTGCGGTCGACGATCAGGCCACGGTTGGGCACGATGGGCACCACCGCGATGCGGTTGGCCTCGGCCTGGGTAGCCAGATCGTCGTAGCGAACCACCTGCAGGTAAACCAGGCGCGCACCGAGCAGACCGAACGCCAACAGCACGAAGGCCACGGCCGCGAGCAGCCGTCCGCGGAAGCGGTCCAGTTCGCGTTCGAGGTTCTTCAGTTCCGTCATCGACCGCTCAGCGACTCCTACAGGGGTCGATTCTCGTCCGGGTCGGGTGCACGCCGCTGCGGCGCCAGCAGCAGCAGTGACACCAGCGGCCAGAGCAGGGCTTCGAACAGGGGCGACAGCAGGATCGACCAACCCGGAAACATGCCGCCGGCGACCATGCGCACCAGCAGCGACAACATATGCGCGAGCAGGAACACCGGCAGGATCTGCAGCGCTTGTTCGGCCAGGCCGAACCAGGTCAGCCGGCGGTGGATGCTGATCGCCACGTAGCTCAGCAACGTGTAGGCCAGCGCGTGCTGGCCGAGCAACGCGCCCTCGTGCACGTCCACCAGCAGACCGAAGATGAAGGCCAGGCCCACGCTCACGCGCCGCGGCTGATGCACGTTCCAGAACACCAGCACCACCGCCAGCAGGTCTGGCTGCGCCGGATGGCGGCCGGCGGGCATCAGGTTGACGCCCAGCGCCAGCAGCAGCGTGAAGCCGATGAAGATCGGGTTGACCGGCAGCAGCAGCTGGTCCGAGCTGCGCGGCATGATCACTTGCGCCCAACCTTGCCGCTCTTGGCGGGCCCAACGGATTCGGGCACGGGTCGCGGCGGCAGCTGCAGCCCGACCGGTTCGAGCACCAGGACGTGGCGCACCGTGTCGGCCTTGGCGGCCGGGTCCAGCAGGATGCGGGCAAAGCCCGAATCGGCCCGGCGCTCCACCGTGGCCACCCGCGCCACTGCCAGGCCGCCCGGGTAGATGCCGTCCAGGCCCGAGGTGACGAGGGCGTCACCCGGCTGCACGTCGGCGTTGCCCGACATGAAGCGCAGCTCCAGCGCGCCGCCGCTGGCGAGTTGCGCGCCGCCGTAGGCCGCACTGCGCTGCTGGGTGCGGGTGTTGAGCACCGGGATGGCGGCGTCCTTGTCGACCAGCAGCGTGACTTCGGCCGTCAACGGGTACAGCCGCGTCACCTGACCCAGCACGCCGGCCTCGTTGATCACCGGCGCGCCCAGCGCCACGCCCTGGGTTTGGCCGCGGTCGATGAAGAACTTGCGTGAATAGGGGTCGGCGGCCTCGAACATCACCTCCGCCGCGATCGACCGCGTGCTGATCGCCGGCCTCAGTTCGAGCAGGGCGCGCAGGCGCTCGTTCTCGGAGCGCAACTGGTCCGCGCGCGCAGACTGCTCGCTTTGTGCGGCCAGCATGGCGGCGGCGGCGCGGCTGGCCTGCAGCGCGCGGTCGAGGCCGCCCAGGTAATCGGCCGCGCTTTGCCACAACTGAACCGGCACCGCCAGCGCGCGCTGCACCGGTAGCAGCACCACGGCCAGGCCGGCGCGCAGCGGCATCATGACGCGAAAGCGGCCATCGGCCACCATCAGGAAGACCGCCAGCGCAGAGAAGAACACCAGCTTGGTCAGGGCCGACGGGCCCTGGCGGAAGAAGGGTGGCGGCGTGCGGTCGAGGGTGCCCAAGGGCATGGATTGCCCGCTCGCTCTAGGCCCCGATCACTCGGAGGTGAAGATCGAGCCCAGGCGCTCCATGCGCTCGAGGGCCATGCCGCAGCCGCGCACGACGCAGGTCAGCGGGTCCTCGGCCACCAGCACCGGCAGGCCGGTTTCTTCGGCCAGCAGGCGGTCAAGGTCGCGTAGCAAGGCACCGCCGCCGGTCAGCATCATGCCGCGCTCGGCAATGTCGGCACCCAGTTCGGGCGGCGTCTGCTCGAGCGCGTTCTTGACCGCGCTGACCATCTGGTTGAGCGGATCGGTCAGCGCTTCCAGGATCTCGTTGGAGCTGATCGTGAAGCTGCGCGGCACGCCTTCGCTGAGGTTGCGGCCCTTGACTTCCATCTCCTTGACCTCGGAGCCGGGGAAGGC
>JANOJJ010000104.1:0-13373 GCA_031408155.1 Rubrivivax sp. | reverse complement strand
CGGTCGATGAGGATGAAGCCGCCCGTCTCGCGGTTGTCGAGGTAGGGATCGAACGCGATCGCCTGGTCGAGCTCCATCTCGCAGATGCCGATTTCGTTCAGCTCCAGACGCTCCGCGGCCAGGTGCTCCAGGGTGTTGACGTTGACCTTGTACTTGGGCTCGGTCACCGTCACGCCCACGGTGCGCGTGCCGATCTTCATCAGATAGGGGCGCCCGGGCAACATCGGCTCGTCGGCCATCCAGACCAGCGAGCATTCGAACTGGTCAGCCACCTCGGCGGGGGCGTCAGCGGCCGAGATCACGTCGCCGCGCGAGATGTCGACCTCGTCGTCCAGCGTGATCGTCACCGACTCGCCGGCCACGGCCAGGCTTCGATCACCATCGGAGGCGACGATGCGTGCGACGCGGCTCTCGCGCCCCGAGGGTTGCACACGCACGCGCTGGCCTGGCCGCAGCGTGCCGCTGGCCAGCAGGCCGCAGAAGCCGCGAAAGTCGTGATGCGGGCGGTTGACCCATTGCACCGGCAGGCGCAGCGCCTCGTGCTGCAGGCGCGATTCGTCGAGCTCGACCGTCTCCAGGTACTCCATCAGCGACGGCCCCTCGTACCAGCGAGTCGCGGCGCTCGGGCCTGTCATGTTGTCGCCCTTCAGCGCCGACAGCGGGATGGCCGTGATGTCGGCCAGGCCGATGCGCGAGGCAAAGGCGCGGTAGTCCGCTTCGATGCGGTCGAACACGACCTGGTCGTAGTCGACCAGGTCCATCTTGTTGATCGCCAGCACCACCTTGCGGATGCCGATCAGGCTGACCAGGAAGCTGTGCCGGCGCGTCTGCGTCAGCACGCCCTTGCGCGCGTCGATCAGGATCACGGCCAGGTCGGCGGTCGACGCACCGGTGATCATGTTGCGCGTGTACTGCTCGTGGCCGGGCGTGTCGGCGACGATGAACTTGCGCCGCCCGGTGCTGAAGTAGCGGTAGGCCACGTCGATCGTGATGCCCTGCTCACGCTCGGCCGACAAGCCATCGACCAGCAGCGCGAAGTCGATCTCGCCGCCCTGCGTTCCCCACTTGCGGCTGTCGCTTTCGATCGCCGCCAGTTGGTCCTCGAACAGCATCTTCGAATCAAACAGCAGGCGTCCGATTACGGTGCTCTTGCCGTCGTCCACGCTGCCGCAGGTGATGAAGCGCAGCAGGCTCTTGTGCTCGTGCTGGCGCAGGTACTCGCGGATGTCGGTCGCGATGAGGTCGCCCACGTGAGCCATCAGAAATAGCCTTCCTGCTTCTTCCTTTCCATCGACGCGGCACTGTCGTGGTCGATCATGCGGCCCTGGCGCTCGCTGGTGCGGGTGAGCAGCATCTCCTGGATGATGGTCTCCAACGTGTCGGCCTCGGACTCGACTGCGCCCGACAAGGGGTAGCAGCCCAGGGTGCGAAAGCGCACCATCTTCTTCATCGGCACCTCGCCGGGTTCGAGCCGCATGCGCTCGTCGTCGACCATGATCAGCGTGCCGCCGCGATTGACCACCGGCCGCACGGCTGCGAAGTACAGCGGCACGATGGGGATCTGCTCGAGGTGGATGTACTGCCAGACATCGAGCTCGGTCCAGTTGCTGATCGGAAAGACGCGGATCGACTCGGCGGCGTGCTTGCGGCCGTTGTAGAGCTGCCAGAGCTCGGGACGCTGGTTCTTCGGGTCCCAGCGGTGCTGGTCGGTGCGGAAGCTGAAGATGCGCTCCTTGGCGCGGCTCTTCTCTTCGTCGCGCCGCGCGCCACCGAACGCGGCGTCGAAGCGATGCAGGTCCAGCGCCTGCTTCAGGCCTTGCGTCTTCCACAAATCGGTGTGGATCTGCGAGCCGTGATCGAACGGGTTGATGCCACGGCCGTAGGCCTCGGGGTTGCGGTAGACCAGCAACTCCATGCCCGACTCGCGTGCCATGCGGTCGCGCAGCGCGTACATGTCGCGGAACTTCCAGGTCGTGTCCACATGCAGCAGCGGGAACGGCGGTGGCGCCGGGAAGAACGCCTTCCGGGCCAGATGCAGCATCACCGCGCTGTCCTTGCCGATCGAGTACAGCATCACCGGGCGCGGACTTTCAGCCACCACCTCGCGCAGGATGTGGACGCTCTCGGACTCGAGGCGTTGCAGATGGGTCAGACGGGTGGTCATGGTGGGGCGATGGGCAGCGTTCAGTGAAGACCGACAGGGGCGCGAGTATTCCCCAGCCCCGAGGCGCGGCTCAGAGAGACTTCTCATAAGCAAATGCCGCCTGTGGCGCGGGCTACGATCGGCTGCAACCGGAGTCACCGCATGAGCCTGAACCGCCCCCCTATCGAGGCCGTTGCGAACATCGTGCAAGCCGCCGGCCGCATCGTGATGGCCGTCTACCAGAGCGCCTTCGGGGTGCGCGAAAAGGCTGATGCCACGCCCGTGACCGAGGCCGACGAGCGCGCCGAAGCCTTCATCGTGCCGGCGCTGCGCGTGCTGGCACCGGGCATCCCGGTGGTGGCCGAAGAGATGGCCGCGCGCGGCCAGGCCGACGCGATCGGCTCCACCTTCTGGCTGGTCGATCCGCTGGACGGCACGCGCGAGTTCATCAAGCGCAACGGCGAGTTCACGGTCAACATCGCGCTGATCGACGACGGCCGGCCCGTGCTCGGCGTGGTGGGCGTACCGGCGCAAGGGCGCTTGTTCGCCGGCGTGGTCGGGCAGGGCGCGTGGACCGACGACGCACAAGGCCGGCGCGCCATCCACGTGCGGCCGGTGCCGGCTGAAGGGCTGACGGTGGTGGCCAGCCGTTCGCACGGCGACGCAGCGGCGTTGGATCGCTTTCTCGATGGCAAGCTGGTGGCTCGGCTGGTGAACGCCGGTTCATCGTTGAAGTTGTGCCTGCTGGCCGCCGGCGAGGCTGACCTCTACCCGCGCCTGGGTCGAACGATGGAATGGGACATCGCCGCTGGGCATGCGGTGCTGGCTGCGGCGGGCGGCCAGGTCCGCCGGTTGGACGGTGGTGCGTTCACCTACGGCAAGCCGGGCTTCGAGAATCCGCACTTCGCGGCTTGGGGTTCGACTGTGGCCTTGCGCGATTGACGGCGCCGGCGCGCAATCCACATCATCAACTCGACGGACTCGAACAGTTGACGCTGGCGCCGAGTTGTCGCACAGTCGCGCCCTTGCCGATCAACTCAAACCGGAGGCCGCCATGAAAACAATCAATATTGCCCGCTCATCGGCCTTCGCCGCCTGACCGGAGCTCTGCCGCTCCGTTCGCGTTGAGTTGACTGCCGCGGCTGCCGCGGCCCGGGTCCAGACCTCCGTCTGACCCGATCGTCACTCGACTTCGGTCTGTCGAGCCGTGGCCTGCTGGTCGCGGCGAATGCCCACTCTCGAAACGCCCCTGCGGTCCATCGTGGCCGCAGGCCGGGTTGCGCCTGGCGCCGCCCTTTCGACTGCACGACAGACTCGAATGATCGACTCCCAATACTTTCCGCGACTGCGCCGGATCGGCCTTTCGCCGCAGGTTCTTCAACAACTGGCGCGTCTGACCGACGCGCAGGCCGACGCGGCACTGTTGCGCGTGACCGAGGTCCAGCGCGACGCGCTGCACCTGCACGACGGTGTGCACGAACACCCGGCGCGTGCGCTGCCGGCCTTGCTGACGGCCCTGGCCGAACAACTCGATGCCCTGGCCGTCGGCGACTGGGTGTTCGCTCAACGCAACGTGCACGGCCAGTGGTGGGTTCGACAGCGCCTGCCGCCGGCCACGCAGATCGCACGCCGGCTGCATGACGGCCGCGACAAGGTCACGCGCACGGTGATCGTCAGCAACGTCGACACCGCCTTGCTGGTGATGGGCCTGGACCATGACTTCAACCTGCGCCGGTTGGAGCGCTACCTGGCGCTGGTGCGCCTGGCCGGCGTGTCGGCCGTGGTGGTGCTGACGAAGGCCGATTTGTGTGCCGACCCGGTCGAGCGGCTGCGCGCCGTGCAGGCCCTGCTGCCAGCGGACACGGCGGCGGTGGCACTCAATGCGCTGGGCGACGAGCCACGGCTGCAGCTGCAGCCGTGGCTGGCCGAAGGCAGCACCCTGGTGCTGCTGGGCTCGTCGGGCGCGGGCAAAAGCACGCTGACCAACGCGCTGCTGGGCCAGACCGTGCAGTCGACCGGTGGCGCGCGTGCCGGCGACAGCCGCGGCCGCCACACGACCACCGCGCGGTCGCTGCACGTCACCGCCGAAGGCGCCTGCATCATCGACACGCCGGGTCTGCGCACGCTTCGGCTGGACAGCGAAGCCGGCGAAATCGGTGCCGTGTTCGACGACATCGCGCAGTTGGCGCCAGATTGCCGCTTTCGTGATTGCAGGCACGGCGACGAGCCCGGTTGTGCTGTCAATGGCGCAGTCCCGGCCGAGCGCCTGCACAACTACCACAAGCTGCTGCGCGAGGCTGGTCGCGACACGCTCAGCGCGTTGCAGCGCAAGGCCCAGGTGTCGCAATGGAAGCAGCGCAGCCGCGCAGCCAGGGCGGTGGGCAAGGCCAAGCGGGCGTGAGATGGCGCTGCCACTTCGGTTGCACCGCATGCAGGCGAAGCGGCGCGGCGCGGGCGGCATGACAGCGGCCATGCCACCCGCTCAAGCGTCAGCTTGTCCGCAGCGCGGTCAGATCCGGTGCCCGAAACGCTCCATCACGCCGGGCAACGTGCGGCGCATGTGGAGCGACATCCCGAGCGCCGCCATGTGGTCGCCGTTGCGGCTGAGGATGATCTTGGACAGCGGCAGGAACAGCGCTTCCTCGTAGTCTGCGTGGTCCTTGTAGTGCACCGCCAGCAACTGCAGCGCCTGCACGTCGACGCTGCAGTGCTGTCCGTTGGCGACCGCCTCGAGCTGAGGCTCGAGCCGCTCCCAGGCGGCTTCGACCTCCCGATGCTCGCGCAGCAGGCGGTCCACCATGCCCTGCACCTGATCGTGCTCGACACCCGTGCGCGCGCTGGCCAGCACCGCAGGGAACAGGTCGCGCTCTTCTTCGGCGTGGTGCTGGTAGACCACGCTGCCGAAGAACTGCAGTGCTTCGGCAGCGATGCGGCGTGCCTCGGCCGCAGGCGCCAACAGGGCCGGCAGACCGCCCAGTGAATCGAGCTGATTCAGGATGCCGCGATGGCAGTTGGAGAACTCGTCGAGCGGCGGGTCGGCAACCGGAGTGGGGGTGACTGTCACGGTGGACTCCTTGGCCAGCACAGGAGCGGCCAAGGCTACGCAGCGCCTGGCAGCGCCGTCTTGAGCGAGGTCAAGACACGGCGCGTCGACTGCACGCTCAGGCTGCCGGCTCGAAGCGCAGGGCCACGCCGTTGTTGCAGTAGCGTTTGCCGGTGGGCTTGGGCCCGTCGCCGAAGACATGGCCCTGATGGCCGCCGCAGCGCGCGCAGTGGTACTCGGTGCGTGGCAGCAGCAGCTTGAAATCGGTCTTGGTGGCGACCGCGTCAGGCAGCGGATCGAAAAAGCTCGGCCAGCCGGTGCCGCTGTCGAACTTGGTGGCCGAGCTGAACAGCGCCAAGTCACAACCGGCGCAGACAAACGTGCCACGGCGCTTCTCGCGGTCGAGCGGGCTGCTGCCGGCAGGCTCGGTGCCCTCTTCACGCAACACGGCAAACTGCTGCGGGCTCAGGCGTTGCTTCCACTGCGCGTCGGTCAAGGTCAGCGCGTCACGCCGGGTGGGGGTGGACGCCGCCTTGGCGGCAGGCGACGAAAGGCCGAGCATGGACAGCAGGCCAAGCAGGAAACGGCGGGTCATCAAGGACTCCTTCGACAGCTCAAAGACATTGGTCGACCGCGTGGCTCGGACCTTTCACTCGGGTTTGCCCAGCAGCACCGCCTGCTTGCGCGACTGGCCGCTGCGCCACAGGGTCAGCGTGACCGAGTCGCCCGGCTGATGGCGCTCGAGCTGCGACAGCATGCCGTCGAGGTCGGTCACCGGCTGGTCGTCGATCGCGGTGATCACGTCACCGGCCACCACCACCTCACCGCGATTGCCGCGTCGAAACGGCGTCAGGCCGGCCTTGGCGGCCGGGCTGCCGACGCTCACGTCGACCAGCGCCACGCCCTTGGGCAGCTTGAGCGCTTGCGACAACGCCGGCGGGCCGGCGGTCACGCCGATGGCCGGGCGCACGAAACGGCCGTCGCGGATCAACCGCGGCACGATGCGGTTGACCTCATCGACCGGAATCGCGAAACCGATGCCGGCGCTGGCGCCGCTGGGGCTGGCGATCTGGGTGTTGACACCGATCAGCCGGCCAGCCGAATCGAGCAGCGGGCCGCCGGAATTTCCTGGGTTGATGGCCGCGTCGGTCTGGATCACGCCGCGGATGGTGCGATTGTTGAACGACTCGATCTCGCGGTTGAGCGCGCTGACGATGCCGGTGGTCAGCGTCTGGTCGAGTCCGAACGGATTGCCGATCGCGTAGACGCGCTGGCCGACGATCAACTCGCGGCTGCTGCCCAACGCGATCGGCGGCAACTTGTCCTTCGGCGCCTCGATGCGCAGCACTGCCAGGTCACGGTCCGGGAAGGCCCCCACCAGCGATGCGTCGTAGGTGGTCTGGTCGGCCAGCGTCACCTTGGCGCCGTTGGCGCCCTGGATGACATGGAAGTTGGTGACGACGTGGCCAGCCTGGTCCCAGACGAAGCCGGTGCCGGTGCCGCGCGGCACCTGTTGCACGTTCATCGAGAACAGCTCGCGCTGCGCCGCCAGCGAGGTGATGTGCACGACCGACGGCGAGGTCTTGCGAAAGACGTCGACATTGGCCAACTCGTCGGCCGCCAGCGGGCCGCGCGGCGTGACGATGCGTGGCGGCACGTCGGTGCGGCTTTCGACGCAGGCCGGGGCGATCAGCAGGGCACCGGCGGCCAGCAACGCCACGCCGCCGAGCGGCAGCCAGCGTGCTCGCGTGGTGCGCGGCCGACCGTCGACTGCGTGGACGCTCTCAGGGGTCGGGGACGACGCGTTCATGTTCTGGTGGGCAGTGCAATCGACAGGCGCTGCTAGATGCGGCCCGTTGTTGCGATGTCAAGGCCTCGTCGTCTGGCGCGACGCCGCCGGGTCACCCGTCGCGGTACCAGTGCGCCAGGCCGCTGAGGTTGTCGCTCCAGCCCGAGAGTTGGGCCACCAGCCGATGGCTGACGCCCGACAGGGCCGGCCGGAAGACCAGCGGGATGATGTAGCGGTCCTGCACCACCAGGTCGTTCATGCGCATGAAGTGCGCAGCCCGCTTGACCGGGTCGAGTTCGACCTCGGCCGCCTTGTAGACCCGGTCGTACTCGTCGTTGCGCCAGCGGCTGATGTTGCGACCCTGCCATTTGTTGGCCTTGCTCGCGAATTCCCAGGACACATACTGATCCATGTAGCGCCCCGGGTCGGGCTGGCCCATGCTGAACGCGTACTGCTGCATGTCGGCCAGGAACCTGGCATTGGTGTCGGGATTGCCGATGTCCGACGAGAAGTACACCGCCGCCTGCACGGCCTTGAGCTCGAGTTCGATGCCGGCCTTCTGGCAGGCCTGCTTGACCAGGGTCTGCGTCTTCTGGCGGGCCGAGTTGATCGAGGACTGGTAGACGAACTCCAGCTTGCGCCCATCGCGCTCGCGCAGGCCGCTGCGGCCTCGCTTCCAGCCGGCGGCGTCGAGCAGCGCGTTGGCCTTGTCGATGTTGTGCTCGGCCTTGTTGTTCGGGCTGCGAAAGCGCGCCGGGTTGGTCAGGATGTTGGGTGTGGCCGGGCCGCCGCGGCCGAACACGAAGTCCTGGATGCTCTGGCGATCGACCAGCAGCGCCATCGCCTGCCGCACGGCCGGGTCCTGGAACACCGGGTGCCGGCTGTTCGGGCTGGAACGTTCGCCGTCGACTTCGGTGGCCGGGTCGGCATAGGCCAGCTGGATGAATTCGACGGTGCCGCCTTCGGCTACCGAGACGCGGCCCTTGCCGCCGCTTTCCATGCGCTTGAGCACCTCGTCTTCGACCAGCAGGTTCCAGGCGAAGTCGAACTCGCCGGTCTGCAACACAGCGCGTGCGGCCGAGGTGGCGTCGCCGCCGCCCTTGACCTCGATGCTGTCGAAGTGCGGTCGACTTGCCTGGTGGTAACCCGGGTTGAGCTCACCGCGCAGCAGGTCACCAGGGCGGAACTCGACAAAGCGGTAGGGCCCGGTGCCGACCGGCTTGAGATTGTTCGGTGCGTCGCGCGACTTGGCACCCATCCAGGGCGCGAACAGGTGCTTCGGGACCAGGTACACCGAGGTGTAGCTGCCGGGCCAGAAGGGCGTGGGCTTGTTGAAGACGACGCGCACGGTGTGCGAGTCGATCTTCTCCATCTTCAGGTCAAGGTAGGCGCCGACACGCGTCGAGGCAGTAGCCGGGTCGGTGGCGTACTGCCAGTTGAAGATCACGTCGTCGGCCGTGAAAGGGGCACCGTCGTGCCAGCGCACGCCTGGCTTGAGCTTCCAGGTCACCGAACGCCCGTCGGCCGCCACGCCGCCGTTGTTGCGGCTCGGAATCTCGGCTGCCAGCACCGGGATCAGGTTGCCGTCGGAGTCCCAGGTGGTCAGCGACTCGTAGAAGACCGCCGAGCCTTCGTTGTCCTTGACGCCGATACCGAAATGCGGGTTGAGCAGGGTAGGACCTTGCCACAGCAGCACGCGCAAGGGGCCGCCTCCACCGCGCTTGGTGGGCTTGTATGGCGGAGCGGCGCCGGCGCTCTGCGCCAGGCCGGCATCCATCAGCAGCAGCGAGGCCATCGGCAGCGTCAGGCCGGCAGCAACCATGCGGCCGATGAAGCGGCGGCGCGGCAGCGTGCCGCGGCGAACCTGGTCGATCAGGTGGCGGATCTGGTGTTCGTGCATGGCGGCCTGCTGCGGTCGAAAGGCAAGCGTCGACGATAGCGCGGCGCAGCGATCCTTGTCGCGACCGCTCAAGCTCTCAGCTGACGATGTAGGCCGCCGCTCCGGTGGCGACCAGCTTGCCGTCGTCGTTGTGCATGCGCATCAGCGTCGAGACCACGCGCCCGCCCAGGCGCGTGACTTCGGTGCCGATGAGGAAGTGCCGGCCCAGCCCCTGGCGCAGGAAGTCGACGCGCAGGTCGATGGTGCCGAAACGAACGAAGCGGTGCATCACCTGCTCGACCGTCTCGTGTGCGTGGTGGTCGCCGATCGCCACCATGCCGGCCAGACCACCGACCGCGTCGAGCGCGGCCGAGATCACTCCGCCGTGCAGGCGGCCAACGGCGGGGTGGCCGACGAGCTCGGGCTTCATGCCGAAGCGCGCCCGCACGTCGCCGTGCCGCACCGACAGGATCTGCAGGCCCAGCACCTGGTTGAAGACGATCTGGCGCGAGAACAGTTCGTGCAGGGCGGCGTCGAGCCGGGCCTGCACGGCGGCGCCGCGGCGCGCGGGTGCTGCCGTCTGTCCTGTCATGCCGCCAGCGCCCGCAAGCCCAGGATGGCCCGCGCCTCGGCGGGTGTGGCCACCGCGCGCCCGGCGTTGGTGGCGCATCGCGCCAGGGCCTCGATCAGCACCCCATTGCCCGACGCCCGCTCACCGCCGGGCAGGTAGAAGGTGTCTTCGAGCCCGCTGCGCAGCATGCCGCCGAGCGCGGCCGTCTTCTGGTGCACGGGCCAGATCTCGGCACGGCCGATAAGGGTGCTCTGCCACACCGCGCCGGGCGGCATCCAGCGCGGCAGCAGGGCCAGCAGGTCAGCGTCGCAGGGCATGCCGCTGGCCACGCCCATCACGAAGTTGACCTCGGGCACACCGCGGAACATGCCGGCCTCGAGGTACATCGCCACGCTGCGCACGATGCCGACCTCGAAGCATTCGAACTCGGGGTGGATGTGCAACTCGTTCATCCCGTCGAGCACCTGCTGGATCTTGGGCACCGGGTTGGCGAACACCATCGGCGGCCAGGCCCATTGCCCGTTGTCCTTGATCTTCAGGTAGTTCAGGCTGCCGGCATTGCAGGCCGCAGCCTCGGGCCTGACGCGG
The DNA here is from genome assembly GCA_031408155.1 of Rubrivivax sp. GTDB lineage: Bacteria > Pseudomonadota > Gammaproteobacteria > Burkholderiales > Burkholderiaceae_C > Rubrivivax. The sequence continues at coordinate 3,360 of JANOJJ010000104.1, read as the reverse complement.
CGCAGGCAGGCCAGCGGGCCCGATACGTCCTTGCCCACCGTGCCGGTGGTCAGGTTGATGATGACGCCGGGGCAGGCGGCGCGGATGGCGCCCACCACCGCCTCGGCGACGTCGGGGTCCCAGCTCGGCATGTGGCCGAAGCCTTCTTCCTGTGCGCGCAGGTGCACGTGCATGATGCTGGCGCCGGCGTTGAAGGCATCGCGCGCCTCGGCCGCCATCTGCGCCGGGGTGACCGGCACCGGGAACTGCTTCGGGTTGGTCAGCACGCCGGTGAGCGCGCAGGTCAGGATCGCCTTGTCCTTGTTCATTCGGGAATCTCCAGTTCGACCAACACGGCACCTGCAGCCACCGGGTCCCTGAGCTGCACATGCACGGCGCGCACGGTGCCCGCTGCTCCGGCGTGCAGCCACATCTCCATCTTCATCGCTTCGACGCACAGCAGTTGTTGGCCGGCGCTGACCGCATCACCCACCGCCACCGACAGCTGCGTCACCACACCGGCCACCGGTGCGCGGGCGCGGCGCGGATCGACGCCGCCGTCCTGCGTCGACAAGGGCGACGGTTCGGTGAACGTGAACACGGCACCATCGAGTGCCAGATGAAGCCGGTCACCGTCGGTGATGGCAATCGCGCTGCGCTGCACGCCGTCGTCGGTGTAGCGCACGACGTGCCCCTTGCGCGCGCCGAGGGTCAGCCCATCCGGTGGCGCGGGCAGCGCGCGCTGCTCGCCCTGGCATTGCAGCGTCAGGGTGAAGCGGGCGACGCTCGGCGGACGCTGGACGATCGGGCCGGCGCGCAGCGCGGCCGCCAGACGCCAGGCGCTGTCGGTTGGGGCAGGGCGCTGCAGCAGGGGCTCGCCGCTGGCGCGCCACTCGTCGAGCCGGGTCGTCGTGAGCTGCGCGTCGCGGAACTGCGGATGCAGCAGCAGGTCACGCAGGAAGCGGCCGTTGCTGACCAGGCCGATCAGCGGCACCTCGTCGAGCGCGCGCAGCAGCCGGCGGATGGCGTCAGTGCGGTCGCGGCCGTGGGCGATGAACTTGGCGACCATCGCGTCGTAGTGGGGCGTGACCTCGCCGCCGGCGGCAATGCCGTGGTCGATGCGGATCGACGCGGCCTCGGGCGCCCAGCCCAGGATGCGCCCGGTCTGCGGCTTCCAGCCGTCGTACGGGTCTTCGGCATACAGGCGCAGCTCGATCGCGTGGCCGTCGAAGCGGACCTGCTCCTGCGTCAGCGGCAACGGTTCACCGGCGGCCACGCGCAACTGCCACTCGACGAGGTCCAGGCCGGTGATGCATTCGGTGACCGGGTGCTCGACCTGCAGCCTTGTATTCATCTCCAGAAAGTAGTGGCGGCCGATCGCATCGACGATGAACTCCACCGTGCCCGCACCGCGGTAGCCCACGGCCCGTGCGGCAGCCACCGCGTCGCGCCCCAGCGCGGCGCGCAGCGCGGCGCTGACGATGGGCGAGGGCGCTTCTTCGATCACTTTCTGCCGCCGACGCTGCGCCGTGCAGTCGCGCTCACCCAGGTGCAGCGCGCCGCCGTGCGCGTCGCAGAAGACCTGGATCTCGATGTGGCGGCCGTCGTCGATCAGGCGTTCGAGCATCAGAGCGCCGTCGCCGAAGGCGCTGTGCGCTTCGCGCCGGGCGCCGGCCAGCGCGTCGGCCAGTTCGCCGGTCTGGCGCACCAGCCGCATGCCGCGGCCGCCACCGCCGGCCACCGCCTTGACCAGCAGCGGCAGGCCGAGCCTGGCCGCCTCGGCGGTCAGGCGCCGGTCGCTCTGGTCGTCGCCGAGGTAGCCCGGCGCGCAGGGCACGCCGGCTTCGATCATGCGGCGCTTGGCCAACGCCTTGTCACCCATCGCGCGGATGGCGGCCGCTGGTGGACCGATGAAGACCAGGCCGGCGCCGGCGCAGGCCTCGGCGAAGTCGGCACGCTCCGACAGGAAGCCGTAGCCCGGGTGCACCGCGTCGGCGCCGGTGCGGCGCGCGGCGTCGAGGATCGCTTCGATGTTCAGGTACGACTCCGCGGCCGGCGGCGCGCCGATGCAGACGGCTTGGTCGGCCATCGCCACATGCGGCGCGCGTGCATCCGCTGTGCTGTAGACGGCCACCGAGCGATAACCTAATCGATGCGCCGTGCGCATCACACGGCAGGCAATCTCACCGCGGTTGGCGACCAGGATCGTGCTGAAGGTCACGCCTGCGGCACCCAGTTCGCCTTGCGCTTTTGCATGAAGGCCAGGCTGCCCTCCTGCCCCTCGGGCCCGAGCGCGGCGCGCGCGAAGGTCTCGGCCGCCTCGTGCACCAGTGACGTCGGGCTGTGCAGTCGGGCCTTGGCAATCAGCCCCTTGGTCGCCGCCACTGCGCCCGGCGCGCAGCGCAGGATGTCGCCCAGCACGCGCTGCAGTGCCCACTCCAGCGCTTCGGGTTCGACATGCACCTCGTGCACCAGACGCAGGCGCAGCGCCTCGGCCGATTCGACCTTGGCGCCGGTGACGGCCAGCCGCTTGGCGTCGGCGTAGCCCAGCCGTTCAACCAGGAACGGTCCGACCTGTGCCGGCACCAGACCGAGGCCGGTCTCGGGCAGGCGAAAGACCACGTTGTCGCTGGCCAAGGTCACGTCGGCCACGCAGGCCAGGCCGAAGCCGCCGCCCATCACCGTGCCTTCGACCACCGCCAGCACGGCCAGGCCGGTGTTGGCGTAGGCCACGCACAAGTCGCCGAAGGCGGCGTTGACCTCGGCGATGGCATTCGGGTTGTGCGCCAGTTTCATCCTCGCGCTGGCCATGTCCTTGAGGTCGCCACCGGCGCAGAAGTGCCCGCCGGCGCCACGCAGCACGACCGCACGCGTCGCGCCGTCGGCTTCGGCCTGCGCCAGGGCCTGGCGCAACTCGAGCACCATCGCCAGCGACATCGCGTTGCGCACCTCGGGCCGGTTGAGCGTGAGGTGCAGCACCGCGCCGTCCTGGCGCACCAGCAGCGTCGTCAGGTTCATTGTTTGCCCGGCAGCGTGCCTTCGAGCTTGCAGATGATGGCCAGCATCACCTCGTCGGCGCCGCCGCCGATCGACACCAGGCGCGAATCGCGATACGCCTGCGAGATCGGGTTGTCCCAGGTGTAGCCCATGCCGCCCCAGTACTGCAGGCAGCTGTCGGCCACCTCGCGGGCCAGGCGCCCGCACTTCAGCTTGGCCATCGACGCGAGCCGGGTCACGTCCTTGCCGCCGACATACATCTCCACCGCGCGGTAGGTCAGCGCGCGAAGCGCCTCGACCTCGGTGCGCAGCTCGGCCAGCCGGAAGTGGATCACCTGGTTGTCCAGCAGGCTGCGCCCGAACGCCTGCCGCTGCCGCGTGTAG
>JANOJJ010000101.1:0-3112 GCA_031408155.1 Rubrivivax sp. | reverse complement strand
AGACTTCCTGTCGCATGATGATCTCCTCCGTTGCACGCCAGTATGCCGCTGCCGCGTTCGAATGGGGTTGACCTGAATCTGCCGCGCTGTTCCAGGGTCCTACTTCAGGCCGGATGGCGGCGCCGCGCCTTTACCGCCGCTGACAGAATGTGCAACACGTCCACCGTGTCGCCCCAGCCTATGCAGGCATCGGTGATGCTCTTGCCGTAGTCGAGCTGGGCCGGGTCGTCCTTGCCAGGCGTGAACTTCTGCGCCCCGGCTTGCAGGTGGCTCTCGACCATCACCCCGAACAGACAACGGTTGCCGGCTGCCATCTGCATGCCCACGTCGCGCATCACGTCGATCTGGCGCTGGTGCTGCTTGCTGCTGTTGGCGTGGCTGGCGTCGACCATCAGCTGGCAAGGCAGCGCGGCCGCCGCCAGGTCCTTGCAGGCGGCAGCCACGCTGGCGGCGTCGTAGTTTGGTTCCTTGCCACCACGCAGGATGACGTGGCAGTCCTTGTTGCCCGTGGTCTCGACGATGGCAACCTGGCCGTTCTTGTGCACCGACAGGAAATGGTGCGGCCGCGCCGCGGCCTGGATGGCGTCGGTGGCGATCTTCAGGTTGCCGTCGGTTCCGTTCTTGAACCCCACCGGCGCGCTCAGGCCCGAGGCCAGTTCGCGGTGGACCTGGCTTTCAGTGGTACGCGCGCCGATCGCGCCCCAGCTGATCAGGTCACCGATGTATTGCGGGCTGATCACGTCGAGAAACTCGCTGCCCGCCGGCACGCCCAGGCGGTTAATGTCCACCAGCAGCTGGCGCGCGATACGCAAGCCTTCGTGGATGCGGTAACTCTCGTCGAGGTAAGGGTCGTTGATCAGGCCCTTCCAGCCGACCGTCGTGCGCGGCTTCTCGAAGTACACGCGCATCACCACTTCCAGCTCGCCAGCGTGCTTGTCGCGCTCGACCTTGAGCTTGCGCGCGTACTCCAGCGCCGCGGCCGGGTCGTGGATCGAGCACGGGCCAACGATGACCAGCAGTCGGTCGTCGTCGCCGACCATGATTCGGCGCACGTTGTTGCGCGTGCTGCTGATCAGTGTCTCGATCGGCGTGTCGGCGATCGGGAAGAAGCGGATCAGATGCTCCGGCGGCGGCAGCGGCGTCACGTCGCGAATGCGCTGGTCGTCGGTCTCGCTGGTCTTCTCTGACAGCGCGAAGCGGCTTTCGCCGAGGAGCGTACTGCCTTTGCTGGCTTGGGGACTCATGTCGATCTTCCTGCTGGTCAAAGGGAACTGTCGGGCAACAAAAAACCGCCGGGGTCGCCGGCGGTCTGTAGGGGGTCTGCGCTCGTCTTGCTGCTTGCGTGCGCCTAAGCCTGTCCAGCCGCCGATGAGGGCGAGAACCTGAAGGTCGCAAAATAAAAGGACGCTGTACGCATGGCGGTGCAATGTAGCACGCGCGGCATGACCAGAAGCTGACGCGCTCGTCAGTAGACGGCCGCAGCGAAGCCCGCAGCCTGCAGCCGCGCCACCACCTCGGCCACGTGCGCCGGGTTGCGCGTCTGCAGCACCAGTTCGACCTCGACGTTCTGCGCCGACAGGGTCGAGAACGCGCGCTGATGATGCACTTCGTCGATGTTCGCGCCGGAGTCGGCCACCACGGCCGTGATGCGCGCCAGCACGCCAGGATGGTCGCGCGCACCGACGCGCACGCGCGCCAGCCGCCCGGCGCGCACCATACCGCGCTCGATGATGGCGGCCAGCAGCAGCGGGTCGATGTTGCCGCCGCACAGCACCAGGCCAACGTGGCGGCCAGCAAAGCGCGCCGGCTGCTTCAGCAAGGCCGCAAGGCCGGCGGCACCGGCGCCTTCGACCAGCGTCTTCTCGATCTCCAGCAGCATCAGCACCGCCTGCTCGAGGTCCCCTTCGTCGACCAGTACCAGATCGTCCACGCGCTCGGCGATCAGCCGTCGCGTCAGCTGGCCGGGCTGACCGACCGCAATGCCCTCGGCAATGGTGCTGACCCCTTGCGGGTGCGCCGTACCCTTGATGGCGTTGAACATCGCCGGAAAGCGCTCGGCCTGCACGCCAACGATGTCCAGCCCCTGCTTGAGCGCCCGCGCCGCGGTGGCGATGCCCGAGATCAACCCGCCGCCGCCGACCGCGATCAACAGCGTGTCGATCGACGGCTGGGCCTGCAGCATCTCCAGGCCGATGGTGCCCTGGCCGGCAATCACCAGCGGGTCGTCGAAAGGGTGCACAAACGTCAGCCCTTGCGCGGCTGCCAGCGTCAAGGCGTGTTCGCGCGCGGCGTCGAAGCTGTCGCCTTGCAGCACCACCTCGGCGCCGAAGCCCAGCGTTCGCTCGACCTTCACCGTGGGCGAGAAATGCGGCATCACGATCACGGCCCGCAGACCCAGGCGCTGCGCGTGGTGCGCGACGCCTTGCGCATGGTTGCCGGCTGACGCCGCGATCACTCCGCGCAACTCGGAGCGTCCGGCGTCGCGCTCGGCCACCAGCGACAACAGCTTGTTCAGCGCACCGCGCTCCTTGAACGACGCGGTGAACTGCAGGTTCTCGAACTTGAGAAACACCTGTGCACCGGTGATGTCGGACAGGGTTTTGGAGGCCACGCAGGGTGTTCGCAGCAGGTGGCCCTGCAGCCGTTGTGCAGCAGCAAGGATGTCGTTGTATTCAATCATCCCGCCATTGTGATGTCTTTTCTCTGACAAGACTTCCATCTTGCGCCAGTCTGCTGTATGGTGGCCTCGTAAACAACTGTGCTGGAGGCATTTGATGGCCAAGCGTTTGTTGTCCCAGCCCCTGGGCGGGCACTTGATTCCCTCACCGGGCCTGTTGGAGGCGCCGGTCCTGGACCTGATGTGCTCTCACTTTGTGCTCACGCTGGCTGCGCGCCAGGGGGCAGGGCTGAACGTGCGCCGAGATTTCAACGGCATTGTCGGTCTGGCAGGTCGGCACTTGGTATGGCCGCTGTCGGTGCTGGCGCGACTGCGTGAATTCTTGGCCCCGCCGCTGTGTGAGCAATGAACTGTGGCGTGGACACGAGACACTGGATGCCACCGAATTCCTGGCCCGCCACGGCGACTGGCGCGGGCCCTACGACGAAGCCACCC
>JANOJJ010000087.1:0-4022 GCA_031408155.1 Rubrivivax sp. | reverse complement strand
GCTCGAGGTGAAGTCGACCGTCAACACGATGGTGGACCAGCTCAAAGCGTTCGCCGGCGAGGTGTCGCGCGTGGCGCGGGAAGTCGGCTCTGAGGGCAGGCTTGGAGGTCAAGCTCAGGTGAAGGGCGTCGCCGGGGTGTGGAAGGACCTGACCGACAACGTGAACTCGATGGCGGCCAACCTGACCGGCCAGGTGAGGAACATCGCCGAGGTCACCACCGCGGTGGCCAAGGGCGACCTGTCCAAGAAGATCACGGTCGACGTGAAGGGCGAGATTCTCGAACTGAAAAACACGATCAACACGATGGTGGATCAACTCAACGGTTTCGCCTCTGAAGTGACGCGTGTCGCCCGCGAGGTGGGCACCGAAGGCAAGCTCGGCGGGCAGGCCCAGGTCAGCGGCGTAGCCGGCACCTGGAAGGACCTGACCGACAACGTCAACTTCATGGCCTCGAACCTCACCGAGCAGGTGCGCGGCATCGTGAAGGTGGTCACCGCGGTGGCCAACGGCAACCTGAGCCAGCGCCTGACGGTGCAGGCCAAGGGCGAGGTGGCGGCGCTGGCCGACACCATCAACAACATGACCGACACCCTGGCCACCTTCGCCGACCAGGTGACCAACGTGGCGCGCGAGGTGGGTGTGGACGGCCGCCTGGGCGGCCAGGCCAACGTGCCCGGCGCGGCCGGGACGTGGAAGGACCTCACCGGCAACGTCAACCTGCTGGCCGCCAACCTCACGACGCAGGTGCGGGCCATCGCCGAAGTGGCCACCGCGGTGACCAAGGGCGATCTGACCCGGTCGATCCAGGTCGAAACGCGCGGCGAGGTGGCCGAGCTGAAGGACAACATCAACACGATGATCTCGAACCTGCGCGAGACCACCGAGAGCAACCGCGAGCAGGATTGGCTGAAGACCAATCTGGCGCGCTTCACCGGCATGCTGCAGGGCCAGCGCGAGCTGTCCACCGTGGGCAAGTTGCTGCTGACCGAACTGACGCCGCTGGTCAACGCCCACCAGGGCACGATCTATCACCTAGCCGGTGCCAAGGGCGAAGCCGAACTGGCCCTGCTGTCCAGCTACGCTCAGGGCGTGCGGCTGGCACCGACCATCCGCCTGGGCGAAGGCCTGGTGGGACAGTGCGCGCTCGAGAAGAAGCGCATCGTGCTGATTGACGTGCCGGCCGGCTTCGTGAAGATCGGCTCCAGCCTCGGCGAGGCCAGCCGCGTCAGCGTCGTCGTGTTGCCGGTGCTGTTCGAAGGGCAGACCAAGGCGGTCATCGAGCTGGCTTCGCTGCAGCATTTCAGCGCCGGTTCGCTGGCCTTCCTCGACCTGCTGACGACGAGCATCGGCGCGGTGTTCAACACCATCGAAGCCACGATGCGCACCGAAGGGCTGCTGACGCAGTCGCAACAGCTGACGGTGGAACTGCAATCGCGCCAGAGCGAACTGCAGCAGACGAACGAGGAACTCGGCACCAAGGCGCGCCTGCTGGCCGAGCAGAACGCCGAGGTCGAGCGCAAGAACGCCGAGGTCGAGCAGGCCCGCCGCGCGCTCGAAGAGCAGGCCGCGGAACTGGCGCTGACCTCGAAGTACAAGTCGGAATTCCTGGCCAACATGTCGCATGAGCTGCGCACGCCGCTGAACTCCATCCTCATCCTGAGCCAGCAACTGGCCGAGAACTCAGCCGGCAACCTGTCGGGCAAGCAGGTCGAGTTCTCGCGCAACATCAACTCGTCGGGCTCGGACCTGCTGCACCTGATCAACGACATCCTCGACCTCTCGAAGATCGAGTCGGGCACGGTGACGGTGGAGATCGAGGACATCACCTTCGCCCACCTGCGCGACACCATCGACCGCAACTTCCGCCATGTGGCCGAGGCCAAGAACCTGCCCTTCCAGATCCGCTTCTCGGGCGAGCTGCCACGCACGATGTCGAGCGACCCGAAGCGGCTGCAGCAGATCCTGAAGAACCTGCTGTCCAACGCCGTGAAGTTCACCTCGCAGGGCCACGTGCAGGTGCGCGTCGACCTGGCGCGGCAGGGCTGGACCCCCGAGCACCCGGTGCTGAGCACCGCGCAGCAGGTGGTGGCCTTCACCGTCGAGGACACCGGCATCGGTGTCGCGCCCGACAAGCAGCGGCTGATCTTCGAGGCCTTCCAGCAGGCCGACGCCGGCACCTCGCGCAAGTACGGCGGCACCGGCCTGGGCCTGGCCATCAGCCGCGAACTGGCGGTGCTGCTGGGCGGCGAGATCAAGCTGACCAGCGTGCACGGCCAGGGCAGCGTGTTCACGCTCTTCCTGCCGCTGAACTACGCCGGCCCGACGGATCGGCGTGCACCGGCCCGCGCCAACGAGGCGGCGATGGTCGAAGCGCGGCCCGAGATGACCATCCTGCCGATGCAGCGTGAAGAGCAAATCGCCGACGACCGCGAGTCCATCGTCACCGGCGACCTGGTGCTGCTGATCGTCGAGGACGATCCGCACTACGCGCGCATCCTGCTCGGCCTGGCACGCGACACCGGCTTCAAGGGCGTGGTGGCCATGAAGGGCTCGCACGCGCTGGCGCTGACGCGGCAGTTCCAGCCGGCGGCCATCTCGCTCGACATCTTCCTGCCCGACATGCTGGGCTGGACGGTGCTCAACCAGCTGAAGCTGGACCCGGCCACGCGCCACATCCCGGTGCAGATCGTGACGCTGGAAGAAGAGCGCCAGCACGGGCTGGCCCACGGCGCTTTCGCCTACCTCGTGAAGGAGCCCACCACTGCCGGGCTTGAAGCGGCTTTCGAGCGCATCAAGGACTTCACCGCAGCGCGCACCAAGCGGCTGCTGGTGGTGGAAGACAACGACAACGAGCGCGCCTCGGTGGTGGAGCTGCTGCACCACGACGACATCGAGACCGTGGCCGTGGGCAGCGGCGAGGAAGCCCTGGCCGCGATGCGCGAGCAGGCCTTCGACTGCGTGGTGCTCGACTTGCGCCTGCCCGACATGAGCGGCTTTGACCTGCTCGACAAGATGCATGCCGAGCCGGCGCTGGCCGGCGTGCCGGTGGTGGTGTTCACCGGCAAGGACCTGAGCCCGGGTGACGTGGCGCGGCTCAAGACCGCGGCCAAGAGCATCGTGCTGAAGGACGTGCAGTCGCCCGAGCGGCTGCTCGACGAGACCGCGCTCTTCCTGCACCGCGTCGTCACCGACCTGCCGCCAGCTAAGCAGGCCATGCTCGAGCGGCTGCACGGCGGCAAGGAAGTGCTGCGCGGGCGCAAGGTGCTGGTGGTCGACGACGACGCGCGCAACATCTTCGCGCTGACCTCGCTGCTCGAGAACCACGAGTGCGACGTCATCAGCGCCACCAACGGCCGCCAGGCGATCGAGCTGATCGAGCGTACGCCTGACCTGAGCATGGTGCTGATGGACATCATGATGCCCGACATGGACGGCTACGCGACCATGCGCGAGATCCGCAGCGCGCCGCAGTTCCGCACCCTGCCCATCCTGGCGCTGACCGCCAAGGCGATGAAGGGCGACCGCGAGAAGTGCCTGGCCGCCGGGGCCAGCGACTACATCGCCAAGCCGGTCAACACCGATCAGCTGCTGTCGCTGATGCGGGTATGGCTGTTCCGCTGAGAATGGGGCTACAGTCCCCCGGCGCGTCTGCGCTTGCCCAGCCATGAGCCCTTCCGTGCCGGCCGCAACGACCTTGCCCTCGAGTTCGGCGGTCCGCGACGACGCCACCTCTGTCCTGCCCGCCGAGGCGACCGGCACACCGATCAACATCCTCATCGTCGACGACGAGCCGCGCAACCTGACGGTGCTCGAAACGGTGCTCGACAACCCCGGCTACCGGCTGGTGCGCGCGGGCTCGGCCGATGAGGCCTTGCTGGCGCTGGTGGCCGACGAGTACGCGCTGCTGATCCTCGACATCCGCATGCCCGGAATGACCGGCTTCGAGCTGGCGCAGACCATCAAGTCGCGCAAGAAGACGGCCGGCGTGCCCATCATCTTCCTCACCTCGTACTACAACGAG
>JANOJJ010000077.1:0-1852 GCA_031408155.1 Rubrivivax sp. | reverse complement strand
ATCTACGATTTCGACCTGCCCAAGACCCTCTTGTTCCAGCGCCTGGGCTTCACGCTCGACGGCCGCCACCGCCAGACGCACTGGGCCGAAGGCGCCTGGCACGACTCGCTGTACTTCAGCCTGCTGGCCAGCGATGCGCGGCCGGCGCGATCGGAGCCCGCATGAACATCGCCGTCATCCCTGCCCGCGGCGGCAGCAAGCGCATTCCGCGCAAGAACATCAAGCCCTTCGGCGGCAGACCCATGATCGCCTACGCCATCGCGGCGGCGCGTGAATCGGGCCTGTTCGAGCAGGTGGTGGTCAGCACCGACGACGACGAGATCGCCGCGGTGGCGATCGAGCATGGCGCCACGGTGCCGTTCCGCCGGCCGCAGGAACTGGCCGACGACCAGACCGTGACTGTCCCCGTGATCGGTCATGCCGCCCAGTGGTTCGTCGACCAGGGCCGCTCGCCCGCTGCCGTGTGTTGCATCTACCCCTGCGTTCCGCTGCTGCGCGCGCAGGACCTGCGTGGCGCCTACGAGCTGTTCCGGCAGCGTCGGGCCGATTACGTCTACCCGGTGGTCGCCTTCCACAGCTCGCCCTGGCGCGCGATGACCAGGCCCGCGGACGGACCGATGGCGTTCGTCTACCCCGAGTACGAGCTCACGCGCACGCAGGACCTGCCGACCTGCTGGTTCGACGCCGGCCAGTTCTACTGGGGGCGGACGGCGGCCTGGACCTCGGGCCTGCGCATGCATTCGAACGGCCACGGCTACGAGATCGAAGGCCAGCGCGTGGTCGACATCGACACGCCCGACGATTGGCTGCGCGCCGAGTTGATCGCGCGCGCGCTTTGAACGACTGAAAGACAGGCCGGAATGTGCGCCGCCAAGCGGCGTCTTTTCGGGCTTTGCGCGCTCGCCCTGCCCGCTACGCTGACAGCAGCCTCACACGGAGCCTGCCGATGCCCCCGAAGACCCTGGCCCACCCGGCCGCGTTGACGCACCTGATGCCCACGCCGGGCGCGGACGACGCCCCCGCCGGCAAGCCCTTCCCGCACCTGAAGTACTGCGTGCGCTGCTGCATCCCGCAGACGCAGGAAGGCGTGATCTTCGACGAGTTGGGCGTCTGCCAGGCCTGCCAGAGCGCCGAGCAGAAGATCCACATCGACTGGACCGAACGCGAGCAGGTGCTGCGCGGCATCCTCCTCGATCGGGCCAAGGCCGGGGCCGGCAACAACTACGACTGCATCATCCCCATCAGCGGCGGCAAGGACAGCACCTTCCAGCTGCACGTGCTGACCCAGGTCTACGGCATGAAGCCGCTGGCCGTGACCTTCAGCCACAACTGGTTCAGCCAGACCGGTTGGTACAACCTGATGAACTCGCTCGAGCAGTTCAACGTCGACCATGTGATGTTCACGCCCAACCGCTCGCTGGTGAACCGGCTGGCCAGGCATTCGCTGGCCGGCATCGGCGACGCTTGCTGGCATTGCCATGCCGGCGTCGGCGCCTTTCCGCTGCAGGCCGCAGTGCGCTTCAACATTCCGCTTCTGATCTGGGGCGAAAGCATCGCCGAAAGCTCGGGCCGCGCCAGCTACCTGAACCCGGTGCGCAAGTTCGACCGCGAGTACTTCACCAAGGTCAGCGCCAAGCTGCGCCCCGACCAGATGGTGCGCGACGACGTGAGCGAGCGCGACCTCTACCCCTTCAACGTGCCCAGCGCCGAGGACTGCGAACGCGTGGGCGTGTTCGGCCTGCACCTGGGCGACTACGTGTTCTGGGACGACGAGCGCCAGACCGAGTTCGTGCGTGACACCTACGACTGGCGCGAGACGCAGGTCGAAGGCAGCTTCAAGCGCTACAAGAGC